>JAKACE010000436.1 GCA_021821705.1 Actinomycetes bacterium
TCAGGCGGCGGGGATGTCGGGACCGGCGCTCTCTCGGGGCACCGGGGGGTTGCCGGGAACCGGTTCCTCGGGCTGGGCGCGTTCGCGGCCCTCACGTGAGAAGGCTTTCTCGATGGCACGTTTGAGCGCGGCCGGGTCGGCCGACCTGAGCGATGAGGCCAGGGCTGGGTCCTCGATGGTGAGCGTCAGCATACCGATGCGGATCTCGATGGGCTCGCCACCGTGAGGGTCGTCGCTCGTTGCCTCGATCGGCACCGACCCGATGGCCCCGGCTATGGCGTCACCCGTCACGCCCAATGCGGCGAGGGCCTGCGCTGCCTGGCTCCTGGCATCTGCGAGCACCGCACTAAGCAGGTGGGCTGTGGTGACCACCGAGCCGCCGGCCAACTCCCTGGCCGCCCGCAGTGCCTGCGTGAAGGCGGGGGATTGGGTGGGCAACTTCTCGGCGGCCCCGCTCAGGATGTCGATGGTCCTCTGCCGCAGTTGGGCGCTCATGTTGCCAATGGCTGCCTTGACGTTGGCCACACCGGCGCCGGCGCGCTTCTGGTCGAGCACCTGCAGCGTCCCGAGCAGAATGTGCTCGGTGCCGATGTAGTTGTGGCCGAGGCGCAGTGCCTGGCGCAGGCTCAGCTCCAACGCCTTCTTGGCCTGGGGGGTGAAAGGCGGCTTGAGCACCTCGGCGTCGGTCACCTGTTGCAACCCGGCCGAGAGCTTGTCTTTCAACGTGTCGTAGGCGAGGCCGGCTTCCCTGAGCACCGTGCCTGCGACGCCTTCGCTGGCTGTGAGGCCGAGCACGAGGTGCTCGAGGCCGATGAACCCGCTGTGTGTGGCACGGGCGGCATCCTGGGCGTCGACCAGCACCTTGCGGGCCCTGTCAGTGAACCTTTCGAACATGCCATCATGGTACACACCATGTCAAGACCATGATAATTGATAGGCTATACCACGGTGACAGAGCATCATTCCCCCGAGGGCCAAGGCGTGGTGGCCGCATCGCCTCGGTACCCGGGGCGCCGGCCTCGCGGCGGCGAGGGTGGCGGATCTAGCGGGAGTGCCGGTGCCGGAGAGAGCACCGAGACAGAGACCGGGACGGGGGGGGAGCGCTGGTCCAGCGGCTGGGACGATGTCCTGGCGCGGCTGGCGGTCGAGCCCGTCGAGGAGGGTTGGGCCACGCTTCAGGACGCGTCTGCGGCTGCGGGCGTGCCCGTGCCGACCCTGCGGTCCTGGTACCGGACGGGCCAGCTTCCGTCCCGCATGGTCATGGGCCCGCACGGTCCTCAGCGGGTGGTGCCGCTCGATGCCGTAGTCGGGCTGGCCATGAGCTCGGCACGGGCCCGCCGCCGGCTCGAGCATGCCCGCTCTTTGGAAGCCGAAGTGGAGGAGTTGCGCCATCGCGTCGAGATCCTGGAGCGCCACATCGGGCTGCGTTGAACGGAGCTGCCGGCAAAGGCGCCTGGCCTGGTCACAGCGGGAAACGCTCCCGGATCCAGTCAGCCAGTGCGGGGTCGGTCACCCGCAGCCTGCCAGCGTCGTCCGTCACGATGTCACCGGTGTCGACAAGGGCGGTGCGGGCCGCCTGGGCGGTGCTCTTGGCCAGGTCGAGCAGGTTGGCTTCGAGGCCGAAGATGCTGCCTGAGACGGCCAGGGCCCGCAGGGTCTGGCGTTCGCCAGCTGTGTGGTCCGAGAACATGCGCTCCATGGGGTCGGCGCACATGCGGCGCATCTGAGCGAGGCCGTCCGCCCAGGCGTCATGGCCGACGCCGCCTGGCGGCGTGTTCTCCCAGCAGCAATCCGCCAGCTGCATCGTCCGCTGCGGGTGCCCGCCGCTGTAGTCGAAGATCAACTGCCCCAGCCGTCCGGCGCGCCGTCCGGTGCCGGCGAAGCCGCGGCCGACGATGTCGTCGACGGCGGCTGCGTCGAGGGGGCCGATGTCGACGAGGTCGGCCTGGCCGTAGAACGGCTGCGGCTGGTGAGTGAACAGGCTGCGCATCATCGATGGCTGGGAGCCGGCGAAGACGAGCCCGAAGTCGCGGTAGTGGTGTTGGAAGGCGGTGCGCATCGCCCCGTCGGCGGTCGGCACCCTCGAGACCGAGGAGAACTCGTCGACGACCAGCAGGGTTGGTGCGGATGTGGCCGTGCGGACGAGGACCTCGAGGAGCAGGGCGAAGCTGAGCGCCGGGTCGGGCCGGTTGCGTGCCGGACCAGCCAGGGACACTTTCAGACCGCCAAGATTGAGCGACACTTCGAGGGAGTACCTGCGGGCCAGCTCGGCGAGGCGACCGCCGGTGCCTGCGAGGGCGGTGTCGAAGCGCACGGCCACATCGGCCAGCGAGCTGACCTCGTAGAGGTCGACCCAGACCGTCTCGACCTCGGTCAGCTCGGCGGCGACGCGGTGCAGCACACTGGTCTTGCCGTAGCGTCGCGGGCCGAGCAGAGCGGTCACCTTGCGGCGGGTGATGCGGGTAACGAGGTCGGTGACGAGGTCGTCCCGCCCGGCGACCTCGGACGGCTCGAGCGGCCCCTGGTAAGGGAACGGCGACACTTCCACAGCTATACGGTACTACACGACCGTACCTGAGGGGTACGGCACAAGCGTACCTCCGGCTGGCGAAGGAGCCGTGGGCGAGGCCGGCCAGGAGGGGTGCCCCGGGCGCTGCCCAGCACGCCTGCGGGCTCCGGCAGGCCACCCCGCCCGGGGGCCGGGGCGGCGTGCGGGGGGAGCGCCGTGGCGCCGGCCGAGCTTCGTGAACGGCGCCGGCCGGGCGCCGAGGTTCGCTCAGCGTACGATTGCGGCCAGTGAGCGAGCACGGCGCGTGGTCGAATGGCGACCCAGACGAGAGTGAGCGGCCCAAGAGGTCCGACCAGGACGCCCCCTCCGCTTCGGCCCAGGCCGGCACGGCCGACGGCGGCGGAGCAGCCCCGGCGTGGGGCCAGGCGCCAGGCGAAGGGGCCGGATGGGGCGGTGTGCCTGCCGCT
>JAKACE010000437.1 GCA_021821705.1 Actinomycetes bacterium
GGTCGCGGAGTGGGCCGCGACCTCTGTCCACTACGGGGGCCGCCGGCTCGCCGGGCAGGCCGAGTACCGGTCCCGGCTGCCCCTTCGCCCGCGTCCCGGGGGGACCTTGGCGCTCCCCGGGGACGCCGCGAGCATGCGCTTCCACTTGGACCCGGTCTCGGGGGCGGCGATGGTGCACGACCCGCACCGCCGCACCCTCTCCGCTGTGCTGCCTGTGTCGCACCCGGCCTTCGTGCTCCTCGACCGCGACGACCAGGCACAGCGCGTGAGCCGCTGGGGCCGCCTCCAGGCCGCTCTGGCCGAGCCGAGGTCCGTCTCGGCCCTCCAGGTCCTAGAAGCGGTGGTCCCCGACCGGGGCGACGGACTGGCGGAGTGGTACGGGACAAGGGGCACCCGGGACGGCGCCTGGGCCGACCACCAGTACAAGGCCCTCCTCGACCAGGCCCGGCTCGGGTCCTCGGCCCATCGGACGACGGTGGCCCTTGCCCTGGACCTGCGGGCGGCCTCCAGGGCGGTCAGGGCCGCCGGGGGAGGGATGGCGGGGGCGGCCGCGGTGCTGCGCCAAGACCTCTCGAGCCTGGCGGAGTCGCTCCGCGAAGCGGGCCTCGGGGTCGGCCCGCCGCTCGGGGAGGCCGAGCTGGCCGCCATGGTGCGCGCCGCGTACGACCCCGCGGGCGCCCTTTCGCTTGGCCCGGGCGCCGGGCTGGGCCACGCAGGCCCCCTTGCCGTGAGCGAGTCCTGGGACTGCCTCCGCCACGACTCGGGTTGGTCGACGGTGCTCTGGGTCTCGGAATGGCCGAGGGTCGACGTGCCCCCCGACTTCCTGCACGCCCTCGTCTTCGCGCCGGGGGTGCGCCGCAGCTTCAGCCTGGTGCTCCGCCCCGTCCCGGCGGAGGCGGCACTGCGCCAGATCCGCCAGGAGAAGACGGGTGCGCTCGCCGACCAGGCGCAGAAGGCACGCGTCGGCCAGGTGGCCGACCTCTCGGACGAGGCCGAGTACGAAGACCTCCTGGCCCGGGAGCGCTCGGTCGTCGCCGGGCACACCGACGTCTGCTTCAGCGGCTTCGTCGCCGTCACGGCCACCTCCCGCAGCGAGCTAGCTGCGGCCCGGGGCACGGTAGCCCGGGCCGCCGCCTCGGCAGCGTGCGAAGTGCGCCCGCTCTACGGCCGCCAGGCCCAGGGCTTCGTGGTCGCCGCCCTGCCGTTCGCCAGGAGCGCGTTTTGACCCCCGGCAAGGCCACGACCGGGGCGAATTTCGGCGACCTAGGAGCCCCCGAGGAGCTGCGCCTGTACGGCGCGGCGGGCTACGCCACCGGCCGTCGCCAACGCCGGGAGGCAGCGCGAGAGGCACGACGGCTCGAAGCCGGCCACCGGCGCCGGCGAGCCGAAGCTCTGCGGCGCGCCGCCGACGATGAGCGCCGAGCGCGCGAGGCAGAGCCCCTTCTCCCCGCCCGGGGCGAGCCCGGGCCGGCGGCCCTCCGGTCGTGGCGGCGTCTCCGCGTCCCGGCCCACCGTGCGACGAGCGAGGTGCTGGCGGTCGCCTACCCGTTCCTGGCCGAGCGCGGCCTCGGCTCCGAGGGCGTGCTCATCGGCCAGGACGCCTGGTCGGGCACGGCCTTTTGCTACGACCCCTGGGAGCTCTACCGCCGGGGCGTGCTCACCAACCCGAACATCTTCCTGGCCGGCCAGATCGGGCGCGGTAAGTCAGCTCTTGCGAAGTCGTTCGCAGCCCGCTGCATCGCCTTCGGGCGGCGCGTGTACGTGCCGGGTGACCCCAAGGGCGAGTGGGCGGCGGTCTCCCGGGCGCTCGGTGGCCAGGTGATCGAGCTCGGGCCAGGCAGCGGCGCCCGGCTGAACCCCCTCGACGAAGGGCCGCGCCCCTCCGGCACCGACGACGCCGCGTGGGCAGCCCAGGTCGCCCAGCGGCGAACGGGACTGCTTGGGGCCCTCTCCGAGGCAACCCTTGACAGGGGGCTCGGCCCGACCGAACGCACGGCGCTCGACGCCGCCCTGGCCCACGCAGCGACGGTCAGCGAAGTGCCGGTCCTCCCTGCCGTCGTCGACGCCCTCTTCGACCCCCCGGGGGCCTGGCGCGGCTCGAGCACCGCCCAGCTCCGCGACGACGGCCGGGACGTGGCCCACGCGCTGGCGCGCCTCGTCTACGGGGACCTGGCGGGCCTCTTCGACGGGGCTTCCACCTCTCTCCTCGACCCCGCCCTGCCCATGGTGAGCCTCGACCTCTCGGCCATCTCGGGCTCGGGCACCTTGTTGGGCCTGGTGATGACGTGCGCCTCGACGTGGATGGAAGCGACGCTGCGCGACCCGGCCGGAGGCCAGCGCCTCGTCGTCTACGACGAGGCCTGGAGGCTCATGGCCCAGCCGAGCCTGCTAGCCCGGATGCAGGCGCAATGGAAGCTGTCGAGAGCCTGGGGCCTCGCCAACCTGATGGTGGTCCACCGACTCTCGGACCTCGACGCCGTGGGCGAGCGCGGGTCGGAAGCCCGGGGCCTCGCCCAGGGGCTGCTCGCCGACACGGCGACGCGCATCTTGTACAACGAGCCCTACGACGAGGCCCAGGCGGCGGGCCGGGTGCTCGGGCTCTCGTCGGTGGAAGTGGCCCAGCTGCCCGACCTCGGGCGCGGGGAGGGGCTCTGGCGGGTGAACGAGCGGTCCTTCGTAGTACGCCACCTGCTCACGCCCGGTGAACTGGCGCTGTTCTCCACCGATGCCCGCATGGTGACCGGCCCGGCGCGATGACTGCGGCCCCAGCAAGGCCTAGGGAAGGTAGCGACCTCGCGCTGGTCCTTCTGCTGGCCGGGGTAACAGTGGCCGGCCTCCTATGGCTGGGCGGCGCCGGGTACTTCGTCCTGTCAGGCCGCCCGGTACCGCACGGCCGGGCGCTCGCCGGGCTCGCGGCGCTCGCCCACCCGGCCGACCCGGCTCTGGCTTGGGGCGCTCGCCGAGGCTCGACT
>JAKACE010000438.1 GCA_021821705.1 Actinomycetes bacterium
GCGACCGCCAGGACCGCAGCCCAGGTCTTCTTCGTGCCATGCATGCCGGTGACTATGTCGCAACCAGGGGGATCAAAGCCCACAGAGCGGCGCCGTCTGCCAGGCGCTCCATGGGTTGCCCGTGTGCGCCAGGTCCCAGTGCCAGAGCCGGAGGGCCGCCTGGTCCTGTTCCCGCGGCGGCGCCAGGTTGGGGGGCCCCCGGTAGCCGAGCATGTGCCAGGTACGGAGCGTGAACTGGTAGGCGCCGTACTGGTCGCCTACGACCCGGTAGTTGCCCCGGGACTCGTGCCAGCGGATGCAGGCCCAGTCCCGGGTGTGCGTAGATGTCGCGTCGGTGGGCTGGCGGCCCTTATGCCGGACAGCGGTGGCAGAGGCCCGGGCCGCTGGGAGGAAGGCCATGAAGCAGGCAGCGAGGGCCAGGGCTGCCGCCCCATGTGCGGAGCGCCGCACTCATCGGCCCCCCACCTCCGTGGCCAAGGCCCGTGGGGTGTGCATACCGCCGTACTGGACCGAAGCGAGCACGTGCCGAGCCGTTGCGTGATGGTGGTGGTGGCGATGCTGCATGCGGTACCTATGCCGGCTGGCGTTGTCCTGGCAGGCCTCGTCTCGCGCCGGCTTGCTACATAGTCCTGGGCGTGAAGAGCCCAAGACTGGTCGTGGTCGCCGTCGCGACGCTCCTGGTCGCCGGCGGCACGGTCGGCGGCCTGGCGCTGAGCACTGGCCCCGCCCTGAAGAGGTCGCTGCCCCAGACAAAGCCCCCGGTCACAGCCCCAACGACTGTCCCAGCGCCGACAACCACAGCGCCCACGAAGGCAGCACCAGCAGGCCCAACCATGCGTTACGCCAACACAGCGGCCGCTGCCACGGACAGCTACGCTGCCGACGCCTGGTGCACCCCGTTGGAGGAGGCTTCGGGGCGCTCCCTAGCCGCCCTGGAGGACGACGTAGCGGCCGGGACCGGCCAGCTCGACGCCTTGTCCTCCCCGAGCATGGTCCAGGCCCTCGCTCCTTCCCTCGGCCAGGTGGCGCCGAGCTCGCTCGCTAGCACCACTGCGCTGGCCGACCTGGCGACGGCGACCGCCATCGTGCCCGTCAGCGCCGACCCGGCAGCCGTCACGCTCCACACGGCCTATTGTTTTGCGTCCGTCCAGCCGCTCACCGGCTACCAGGTGACAGCAAAGGGTGGTTCGGCGGGCATCGACTTCGAGGCCGCCTACAGCCTGGGCAGCGGGGGGCACGTCTCCTGGTGGCACCTGTGGTGGCAGACGGCGGTCAGCTTCGGCTCCTGCGGCCAGAGCGTCTGCCTGGCCAACTGGAAGCTCCCAGGCAAGACCGTCCTCTACTGGGCGGCCCAAGCGCCTTCGACGGCGCCGAAGTACGTCGTACCAGGGCCTGACGGTACCTGGCAGCTGTCGTACCCCCCTGGTTAGGCGCCCAGGCGCCCGCCAGCTGATCGGCGCAGTTGCCCTCAAGGCCCCAGTAAAGCTGCCGGGACAACCGCAATGCCGTCCTGGCGCCGGTAGGCGTGGGCGCCAGTAGTGATGAGGACGGCGTCTGCTAGGTCTTGGCCGAGCTGTCCTGACAACCATTTCAGGTGACGCAGTTCGCCCGTACCCGGTACGGCGCCGAGTTTCACCTCCAAGGCCACGAAGCGACGGTCGTGAAGCTCCACGATCAGGTCGACTTCGTGGTCGCCGTCTTTTGTCCGGAGGTGGTGCACGGTTGCCTCGTCCGCTTGTGCGTAGACCTTGACGCTTTGGGCTACGAGCGACTCGAAGAGCGCCCCAAGAAGGCTCCCGTCGCGAGGGATCACCGGGCCGACAGGCTCCCCGCGAAGGAGAGTGCGGGCGTCGGCACCAAGAAGGCTGGCGGCTAGGGCAGGATCTGCCAGGTGGTGCTTGGGGGCTTGCGTGAGCCTGCTCAGGTGCCCATACCCGGGCAACCACCCAGGCACGGGGTCAAGGAGCCAGAGCTGGTTGAGCACGTCCCGGTAGGCGATGGTCGTCGTCTTCGCCGGCTTGTCCGCCTCGCCCACGGTTGCCGCGTCGAGCAGGGCGCTGTAGCTGGCGGTCGTAGCGGTTGCTGCGGCGTAGGCGGCGAGCCAGGCGCGCAACGTGGCGGGCCGGCGGACACGTAGGCCCTGGTCGGTGAAGTCGCGGGTGACTACCCGGGCCAGGTAGCTGTCGAGCTGGGCACGACGTGCCCTCCCGGCGAGCCGCCGGATACCCGGGAACCCGGAGGCGAGGATTTCTTCCACGTAGTCGCGCGGCGCTACCTCCGTCGTCCCGCCCACAGGTGGGCGTTCGCCGGAGAGCAGCTCTCGGAGGCTGACCGTCTGGTCGCCGAGGCCACGTTCGGCAAGGGAGAGCGGCCGCATCCGGAGCTGGACGATTCGTCCGGCCCCAGAGTGTGCGGGCGCCTCAGCGGGTAAGGCACTTCCTGTGAGGACGTACCGGCCCGGCGGCGCCCCGGCGTCCACCTGCCGGCGTACGTAGTCCCAAACGGGCGGGTGCCGTTGCCATTCGTCGATTACGACCGTGCCTGGCTCAGCACCGAGCTGCGAGAGGTCGGCGCTGAGGACTTCCAGCTGGTCTGGGTCGTCCAGCTGGAAGACGGCACCAGAGCGCCTTGTTGCAGTGGTCGTCTTCCCCACGCCTCTCGCACCCTCCAAGGCGATGGCCGGAAGACCGGTCATGAGCTCGTCGAGCTCGTCGTCGATGATCCGCCGACGGTAGTCCACAGGCTTATACTATACCATTGGCCACCTATGTAGGCTACCGTTCGCCAATACACTACACTACCGTTTGCCGCCACGTTGCCCTACCACCAGCCAACTCCAGGAGATGGCGTGCGACGGTCCTGCGTTCCTGGGCGCCCGCCAGCTAACTGCCTGGCGGCAGTGCCCGGGGCGGCGTCGGCAGCGGCGGCAGCGGCTCGCCGCGGGCCAACTGAGGGCCGGCCCAC
>JAKACE010000439.1 GCA_021821705.1 Actinomycetes bacterium
CAGGCCGGGCGCCAGGCGGTCCAGCACCTCCGCCGTGCCCTCTGGCGTGAGGTCCCGCGGGCCGAACCCGGTGCCTCCGGTCGTGACCACCAGGCCCGTGAACGCCGAGGCCATCCGCGTCAGGTCACCGGCGACCGAGGCGATCCCGTCGGCCACCCTGGCCTCCTCCACCACTTCGAAACCGGCGTCCCGCAGCGCCCCCGCCACGGCAGGACCTCCCGTGTCCTCGCGCTCGCCGGTCATGACCGAGTCCGACACGGTCAGCACCTTCGCCTGGTAAGTCACTCGGCTCCCTTCCCCTGCGAGATGGCCGCTTCCCCGGCCCGGCGGAGCGCCCCTGCCGCTGCCACCGGGTCCTCCCGGCCGAAAATGGCGCTACCGGCGACGAGCAGGCGTGCGCCCGCCCGGACGACGACCGGTGCCGTCGAGGTGTCGATGCCGCCGTCCACCTCCAGCTCGAAGCCCAGGCCGCCCTCGTCCGCCAGGCGCCGCGCCCGCTCTATCTTCGGCAGCACCTCGGCCATGAAGCTCTGGCCGCCGAAGCCCGGGTGGACGCTCATGACGAGCAGCAGGTCCACCTGGTCCAGGTACGGTAAGCAGCTCTCCAAAGGCGTCTCCGGGTTGAGGGCCAGGCCCACGTCGAGCCCGAGCTCGCGCATCCTGGCTATGAGCGCCTCGGTGCCCCCGATCTCCACGTGCACCGTACAGCCGTCCGCCCCCGCCTTCTTGAAGGCCTCGAGGTACTCCCGGGGGTTGTCCATCATGAGGTGGCAGTCGAGGTAGAGATCCGTGTGGCGCCGGATCCAGCCCACCACGGGTGGCCCGATCGTCAGGTTGGGCACGAAGTGCCCGTCCATCACGTCCACGTGCAGGACGTCCGCCTCCGGGCTGACGCGGTCGATGTCCTCGCCCAACCTCGCGAAGTCGGCGGACAGGATGGACGGAGCGATGCGCACGCCCCTGGGACCGTCACGTCGCTCGTCAGGCTGGCGCTCTGGCATCCGAGCCGAAACTAGTACGGCAGCCGGCGTTGTGCCGGTACCGAAGGCACGTCGCCGCCAACAGCCGGCGTCCCTGGGCGGCGGGCGGCGACCATGTACATACCGTCGGTGCCCTCGGACTGGGGCAGCAGCAGCGAGCCGTGGCGGACGCCCTCCCAGGGCGGGCCGGGTGACGGGACGGCCTCCCAGCCGGCCAACAGCTCCCCCAACATCCACGCTCCCACGTCCAGCGTCTCGGCCCGGGTGAGCGTGCAAACGCTGTAGACGAGGGCACCGCCCCGGGCGACCAGGGGGGCGGCAGCCGCGAGGAGCCTGCGCTGCAGTCGGGCCAGCCGGTCGACGTCGTCGGGCCGCACCCTCCAGCGGGCATCCGGGCGCCGGCGCAGCACACCCAGACCGCTGCAAGGAGCATCGACCAGGACCACGTCGAACGAGCCCGTCCGCCACGGCGGACGGAGCCCGTCCGATAGCACCACCGGCACGTTGCCAAGCTCGAGGCGCCTTGCGTTGGCCACGACGATGCGGGCACGAGCTGGGTCGAGCTCCCCCGCCACCACCAGCTCGGCGTTGTGGGCGACCAGCGTCGCCTTGCCACCCGGGGCGGCGCACAGGTCGAGCACGCGGCCACCCGGTCCGGAGAGGGCAGCCACCTGCTCGCCGACCCACTGGCTGGCCAGGTCCTGGGTATAGCCGTCCGGGCGCAGGGTGGCGGCAGCCGGGTCGTTCATCCGGGCCAGGGCTCCGGCCGCCCGTCCGGGACCGAGGTCTTGGGCCAGGCGCTCCATGAGCCAGTCCGGGTAGCTCATGCGCACCGCTGGGCTCGGCCAGGGCACCGGTCCCGAACCGACGACGTCCGCGACCCGCCTGAGCACGGCATTGGCCACCGAGCGGGCACGAGGCGGGCACTCGGCGACCGTCGCCGAGACGGCAGCGTAGGCCGGAAGGCGCATGAACGCCAACTGGTAGGTCCCAGCCCGCAGCACCGCCCGCAGGTCGGCGTCCACCTCGCCACGGACGTACTGACCGAACAGCCAGTCGCAGGCCCGCAACATACGCAGTGCCCCGTACGCCACCTCCGTAGCGAAAGCCCGGTCCCGCCCGTCCAGGTCGGAGGCCCCGAGGAGCCGGGGCAACACCAGGTTGGAGCGCTCGCCCTGCTCGGCCGCTCTCAGGACGGCGATGGCCACGCCTCGCGCCGTCAGCCCTGCCCCCCCTGGCGAGCCGGCCGGCGCCGGCTCGGGACGCCGGCTCGGTGCCGGCCCGGTGCCTCGGCCGCCCTGGCGTACGGGGCGCCCACCTGCTCGCACCGGGCCCCCACCCGGCCGGCGCCGGCCCGGGCTCATCCCTGCCTGCTGATCGGCTGCCAACTACGCGCCCAGGCGCTCGCCGGCGCCGACCCTGGCACCTCTCGACCAGGCGGCAGCGGCCATGGAGGGCTTGCCCTCCAGCTGCACCTCGAGCAGCTCCAACCGGCCGTCGCCGCACCCCACGAAGTGCCCGTCCAGCTCGCCGGGAGCCAGAGGCCGCTCGGTCCCAGCCGCCTGCACCGGCTGCGCCCGGTGGACGATCAGCCTTCGTCCCCTCAGGGTCGTCCAGGCACGACCGACCCTGACCCGGCGCATATTGAGCTCAACCGGCTCGGAGAAGTCGAGCTCCAGCTCAGCCACGTCGACCTTGTCGGCGTAGGTCGGCTGGCCCTGCTGGGGGACGGGTTCAGGCAACCCGTCGGCCAACGCCTGCACCAACATCGACGTACCCAGCGCCGCCAGCCGGGCACGCAACTGCACCACGGTCTCGGTTGCAGCGATGTCGACCTGGCGCCTGGCGTACACGGGACCGGTGTCGAGCCCCTCCTCCAGCTTCATCAGGCAGACCCCGGTCGTCGCGTCGCCGGCCAGCACCGCCCGCTCCACCGGCGCCGCCCCCCGCCAGCGGGGCAGCAGGGAGAAGTGGACGTTG
>JAKACE010000440.1 GCA_021821705.1 Actinomycetes bacterium
TCACCGTGGCCCGCCTTCTGCTTCGCGTTGCGGGCTTTCAACGAGCCGGCGTGCTTGCGGTCGTCGCCTTCGATGGGGCTGAAGGCGCTCTCGGGGAGGCCGTCTGCCAAGAGGGCGGGCGTCGTGCCCAGGAGCGCGTTGCCCACCTTGATGTGGCTGTCCAACAGGCCGAGCGGTGCTCCCGCCTGCAGGCCTTCCAACCAGAGGCTCACCTTGGCCAGCTCGGCCGCCAGCGGGTTCACGTCAACGCCGTAGCAGCAGCGCGACACCACCTCGTGCAGGGCGGCGTGGTGCTCGGCCAGGGTCGGCTCGTCGCCCTCAGCCCATACCTGGGCCAGGCGGTTGGCGATGCGACGCGCTGCAGCGACCAGGAAGTGGCCCGAGCCGCAAGCCGGGTCGCAGACCGTCAGCGCCAGCAAGGCCGCCGACGGGTCAGCCGAGCGGGCAGCCCTTTCTACCAGCGGGCCGAGCGCGGTGTCGAGCAGTGATTCGGTGAGAGCGCTCGGGGTGTAGTAGGCCCCGCTGCGCTTACGGTCGTTGCCCGCTACCGGGACGAGGCTGAAGCTGCGGGTGGCGGCGTCGTAGCGGGGCACGTACTCGAGCAGGCTCTCGTAGATGCCGCCCAGCTCCTCGGCCCCGAGGTGGCGGTAGTCGACGACCCGGCGCGGCCCTTTGGGGTCCGGGCGGGTGACGCACAGCCTGCGCACTGCCGCCAGCAGGTCCCGGTTGGATATGAGCAGGCCGGCGGGCAGGTCGGCAGGGCCCGGCTCGAAGATGCCTCCCAGGCCGGGCAGTCCCAGCTGCGGGCAGCCCTCCTCCTTGCCCAGCGAGGCGGTCACGAGCGACAGGGCCAGCCAGAGGTCGTGGTGGTGGTCGCCGGCGCGGCGCACCGCCATGCGTCGCAGGCGCGCCGTCGAGTACCAGTCCCGGTAGCGGGCGGCGACCTCGGCCGGGGCGTCCGGGCTGAGCAGCAGGTCCCGGTCCTCGGCCACGAAGCAGAACAGGAGCCGGTAGACCAGGCGCAACAGGGCACGCTCGTAGTCCTCGCCGCTCAATCGCCCGGACTCCAGCTCGGAGCGCAGCTCGGCATTGGCCCGGTGGGCGCTGAACCCGGATCCGAGGATCTCCACCGCGTCGTGGACCCCGGTGCGCAGGGCCCCGAGCGCCCGGGCGCCGACCTCGGCTGCGTGCTCACGCCAGCGCTCCAGCCAGCAGGACGACGGCGCTGCCTCGGGGCCGGAGGGCTCGAACCGGCTCTGGTGGCAGATGAGCCAGGCCACGACGAAGTCTGCGAACGCCTCGGTGGAAAAGATCGTCTCCAGGTCGACCTCCACGTAGGAGGGGCCGACGAGCGAGGTCGAGTCCCGCAGCAGGCGTAGGTGCGAGCCGTTGCAGACGATCGCCCACAGGTACTGGTCCGATACGTTGAGCAGCTCCTGCACCATGGCATGGGGTGCCTTGTCCGCCGCACCTGGCATCCCCCTGGTGCGGCGGTCGAGGGGCACGTCCCAGCCGAGCAGATGGACCGGTACCCGCGCGTCGGCGCAGTGCGACACCGGCCACGAGCGCCCGTCCGCCACAATGCCCCCGGCCGGGGTGACCGGGACGCGGCCAAAGCCGAGCTCGCGCATGACTATGAGCGACCAGCGCTCCCGGGTGAGGGCGACCGCAGGCCCGCCCTCGGGGCGCGCGGCCATGGCGTCGCGGTAGGAGGCCCAGGCCCCGAGCAGGACTGACCAGGCCCTGTTGGCGGCCTCGCGCGGGGAGACCTCCAGGTGGTAGTCGGCGGCGTCCAGACCGGGCAGCACCCCGCTGGCCACCGCTGCCAGCACGTCGGGGGGCAGGATGCCACCGACGCTGCGGATGGTGGAGAGCTCGCCCGCTGGTCGGGCCTGGGTGAGAGTGCTCATCGCGCCGGGGGCGGCAGGTAGATGTACACGCCCAGGACGTCCACGGGGTGCTGGGCCCTCACGGCCAGGCCACGCAGGGGGGCATTGGCCCCCGCGCGTACACGCCGGTGCGCCTCCAGTACCTCGCCGGCCAGCTCGTCGGCCAGAGACCCCAGGTGCGCCGAGACCAGGGGGAGGTTCTCGTTGACGGCGCTGAGCAGCTGCGCCGCCTGCTCGGGGTCGACGTTGCCGTCGGGCCGCGCCGCCAGCAGGGCCATCGCGGCCTCGTGGCCCAGCCACTCGGGGCTCGACGCCGGCCCGGCAAAGGCCGCGACCCGCGCCTCCTCGGCCACCATCTGGCGCAGCCCGGCCGCACCCGGCAGGTCCAGGTGCAGGCGGGCCCGCAGCAACAACAAGGTGGTGCGCCGGCTCACGGCGCTGGTGCGCACGGCCCCGGCCCGGCTGGCTACCCGCCGCGGTGCCAGCGGGTCCAGGGCGGTGTCCATCACGTAGCGTGCTACGGCCTCCACCGTCGGGTCGGACCGGTCGGCCACTGCCTGGCCTCGCGGCACGGGCAGGTCACGGTGCAGCACCAGCGGCTCGTCGAGCCCGGCCGGCAGGGAGTCGGCCAGCCCGACCGGGAGGGCGCTCACGTCGATGGTCCAGGAGCCCAAGGCCTGCTTCACAGGCGCGCCGAGCGCCTTCAGTGCGGCCACGGTCAGCTCGGCCACCTCCTCCCGGTCGCCCAGGGCGTTGCGAGCGGCCGTCACCTCTGCCAGCACCTCTTCGGGGTGAACGGCTTCCTGCGCGTACTTGGTGCGGGAGGCCCGCTCCCGGGCGGCGGCCGACTCCCAGGCTTCGTGCAGCCTGTCACGGCGGGCGGCCAGCCCGAGGTCCAGGCTCAACTGTTCAACGGGGTCGAGCCCCAGGCTCAGTTGCCGGCCCCGTCCTCCGGCGGGGGCCAGGACGAGGCCCTCGACGAGAGCCTCCACAACGTCGTCGCTCTCGTCGGGGACCGGCACCGATACCCCGGTGTCACGTCGGATGGCCTCGTGTTTTCGGACCAGCAC
>JAKACE010000441.1 GCA_021821705.1 Actinomycetes bacterium
TGGTCCTGCAGCTCGACGAAGAGCGACTGTTTGCCGAAGATGTCCTGGAGGCGGGCTCCCAGCCGGGTGGCCTTCTCGAAGTCGCCCTTCAGGAGGGACTGAAGGACCACGCCGCCCAGGCATCCGGTGGTGGCGATCAGGCCGTCGTGGTGGCGTTCGAGCAGCTCCCAGTCGCAGCGAGGTTTGTAGAAGTAGCCCTCGAGGTAGGCGTCCGATGAGAGCTTCAGCAGGTTCTTGTACCCGTCGTTGTTCTCGGCCAGGAGGGTCAGGTGGTAGTAGAGCTTCTCGCCTGCCTCGGCGTCTCCCCCGGTGTCGTCGACCCGGCCCCGTCGCACGGGCCGCTCGAAGCGGGAATTGCCGGCCATGTAGGCCTCGGTGCCGACGATGGGCTTGATGCCGGCCGCCCTGGCCGCCTTGTAGAAGTCGAGGACCCCGTACATGTTGCCGTGGTCGGTGATCCCTATGGCCGGCTGCCCGTCGGCCACGGCCCGGGCGATGACGTCGGGGATCCGGGCCGCCCCATCGAGCATCGAGAACTCGGTGTGCTGATGGAGATGCGTGAAAGACGCCCCCACGCTGCGCTCGCCTCCTCGGGAACGGTCCGGCCGGCGTCTCCGTCCACACCCTCTTGTGGGCAAGCTGTGGACGAATCACACCGGTGTGATTACTACCCGGGAGGCTAGCGCACGCCTGCGACCGTCACGTCCCCCGCACGCGGGCGCGGACCCCTACAGATAGGTGCCGGGCGGTCGCTCGTCGGTGGACGCCGGCAGGCTGCGCTGGCGCATCTGCTCCAGCTGGGCCCGCGCCGCCATCTGCTGGGCGAAGAGTGTGGCCTGGATGCCGTGGAAGAGCCCTTCGAGCCATCCGACCAGCTGGGCCTGCGCTACTCGAAGCTCCCCTTCGCTCGGAATGTCCGTGCTGAACGGCGACGCCAGACGAGCCAGCTCGGCCTGCAGATCGGCCGACAGGCCCTCGGCGAGTTCTTTCACAGAGGTGTCGTAGATATCTCTCAACCGGTTGCGGGACGCCTCGTCGAGCGGTGCCTGGCGCACCTCCTCCAGCAGCTGCTTGATCATGGAACCGATCCGCATGACCTTGGCGGGCTGCTCCACCGCCTCACGGTCGGGGCGTTCGCCCTCCTGTTCCTCATCCTCACCGGACTGCTGCACGAGGAGGACCTGGTCGGGACGCTCGGGCTGGGATTCAGGGCTGGACATCACATCACAGTCTGCCCTGTGAGGCGATCAGAGGAACAAACATCTCGTCATCGGTGAGCGAACCGTGCCGGCAGACCAGCTTGTTCTCGGACGCCTCCCCGGCCTCCAGGTAAGCCACGGCCTCGAAGGGCACCAGGGCGACGTCGCCCAGGCGGGCCCGGACCTCCGGGCTGAGCGGCCCGCCCAGCCAACCTTCCGCCTCCATCTCGTCGTAGGTGACGACCCACGCCTGATGCCCGAAGCGTTCCAGGCAGTGGTCGGCCAGGAGCCGGGCGTCGTCCGGCTCACCTGAGAAGGTGTGCAGCCAACGGAACCGGGCCTCCCCGCTGACCATCGACACCAGGCGCATGACGTCCCCCTCGAGCTGCACCACACTGGGACCGACCTCCACCTGCCCGTGGTCCGCCGTGACGACCAGGGCCACACTGGCCGGAAGGGTGTCCAGAAGGTCGCCGACCAGGCGGTCGACGGCCACCAGCTCGGCGTCGTAGTGCGGGTCGAAGCCGTAGACGTGGGCGATCCGGTCGATTCCGTCGTAGTACGCGTACACGAAGGGCTCTCCGTCCCCCACCGCGGCCCGCACGTCGACGGGAAGGCCCGACAGCTCGTACCACCCGACCTGGCGGGCGCCGCGCTGGTGGGCGTCGGTGAAGGCCGTGCCGGCGAAGGCGGCCCGGCTCACGACGGGCACGCGCCGGCCCCCGAAGGGGGCTCCCGTCTGGAAGGTCGTCGGGTCCACGAACGCCCTGGCGTCACCCGAAGGGGTCCTCCATTTCAGGACGTTCATGACCTCCGGGCCGGTGGGACCGGTGACGACCACCCGGTAGCCGACTATGCCGTGGACCGCCGGCGGAGCCCCGACGACCAGTGAGGTGAGGGCGCAGGCTGTGGTGCTCGGGGCGACGGTCGTGATCGGGCCGCCGCGAAGCGACGCCAGGTGCGGAATGGCCGTCAATCGCTCCTGCATCTGCCGCCAGCCAAGCCCGTCGAGGACCAGGAGGACCACCTGCTCGGCCGTCCTGGCCGCGGCCGGGAGCCACCCGGGGCGTTGGTCCGGGGGGGCCATCAGACCCGGCACGACGCCGGTCAGGTTCGCTCCCAGGTAATCGGGCAGCACCGCTGCGCTCCGGCTCACAGCACCACCCTAGAGGTAGAATGTGACGGTGAAGGTTTCCACCCGGGGTGACTACGCCAGCCGGGCGCTTCTTTCGCTGGCGTTGCACTCAGGCCAGGAGGTGCCTACCTCGGTGCGGGACATCGCCGAGCGCACCGGCCTTCCGCAGCCCTACCTGGAGCAGATCCTGCTGGCGCTGAAAGGCGCCGGCCTGGTCCGCTCGAAGCGAGGCGTGGGCGGGGGCTACATCCTCGCCTACCCGCCCGAGGACATCACCCTCGGGCAGATCGTCAGCGCCGTCGACGGCCCTATCCAGGCCGGGGACTTCGGCGAGCCCCACCAGAACGGCGCCTGCGACCACGAAGGCCAGTGCGTCCTGCTGGCGGTGTGGTCCGAGGTGAGCCAGCACATGCGCCACCACCTGGACTCTTTCACCCTCGCCGACATGGTGAAGCGGGCTCGGGGCGGCCCGCCGACCCGCGCCGGCGAGACGACGCCCGCGTCCCGGGCGCTGGCCTACTAGGTCGCCTGTCCGTTCGGGGCGTCCGAGGTGGCCGGCTCACCCGAATTCTGACAGCACCACTTGCAAGTCGGTGGGGAGCGGGGACGTGAAGCTCATCG
>JAKACE010000442.1 GCA_021821705.1 Actinomycetes bacterium
CGAGGCGCACGGCAGGCCCTGCCGACGGCGACGCAACGCCTGGCGGTCGATGGGGCTGTCCGCGCCCGCCACCTGGGCCGGTGGGGGCGCCCGCGGCCGTGCCGGGCCCACGGTGCCCGGTGGCGCCCGTACCTGGCTCGAGGAGCGCACCGGCGGCACTGGCGTTGACGTCCGGGCGGCGGACTTCGACCCCGTGGCGGCGGGCATCGAGCACGAGGCTCTGGGGTGACCAGAAACCCATGGGCTGGTTGTCGAGCAAGCCGCCCAGGAAGGCGGCGGGGTAATGGAGCTTGAGCCAGGCCGATGAGTAGACGAGGTAGGCGAAGCTGACCGAGTGGCTCTCCGGGAACCCGAAATTGGCGAACGCCGACATCTGCTCCCAGATGCGGTCGGCGACCTGGCCTGTGGCCCCTCGCTCCGCCAGCCCGGCGTAGAAGCGTGCCCGGAGCCGCTCCATGCGCTGCGCGCTGCGCTTGGCGCCCATGGCCTGGCGTAGCTGGTCGGCCTCGGCGGGGGAGAAGCCGGCTACGTCTATCGCCATCTGCATGAGCTGTTCCTGGAAGAGGGGCACCCCCAGGGTCTTTGCGAGGCTCCGCTCGAGCAGGGGGTGCAGGTAGGTGATGCGCTCGGTGCCGTTGCGCCGGCGCAGGTAGGGGTGCACCGAGCGGCCCTGGATCGGCCCGGGCCGGATGAGCGCCACCTCTATGACAAGGTCGTAGAAAGTCCGAGGCTGCAAGCGGGGGAGGGTTGCCATCTGGGCGCGGCTCTCGACCTGGAAGACCCCGACCGAGTCGGCCCGGCACAACATGTCGTAGACGGCCGGGTCCTGGGGCAGCTCGGCCAGGTCCAGATCCTCACCGTAGAAGGCTTTTACGTGGTGGACCGTGGAGTGCAGGGCCGAGAGCATCCCCAGGCCGAGCATGTCGAACTTGACCAGGCCGGCCCGGGCGCAGTCGTCCTTGTCCCACTGCAGGACGCTGCGGTCGGCCATGCGGGCCCACTCGACCGGGCAGACCTCGGAGACGGGGCGGTCGCACAGCACCATGCCGCCGGAGTGGATCCCGAGATGGCGCGGGAAGTCCAGGCTCTGGCGGGCCAGGTCGAGCACGTGGCCCGGTACCGGGCTGCGCCGGTCACCCCCACCGCCGTCGCCGTCCCTGGCCCGCCGGGCTGCCTCGCCGGGCCTGCTCCGGCCGGCTGGTGGCCCCGGGTGCGGGGTGGCGGGACCGTCGTCGGTGGCGGGCAGCGGCCCCCAGACGTCGATGCTCTTGGACCAGGCGTCGACCTGGCCCTGCGAGGCGCCAAGGGCCTTGCCCATGTCGCGCACGGCCGAACGGGGCCGGTAGGTGATCACGTTGGCCACCTGAGCGGCACAGGCGCGGCCGTAGCGGCGGTAGACGTACTGGATGGCTTCCTCCCTCCTGGCGCTCTCGATGTCGACGTCGATGTCGGGCGGCCCGTCCCGCTCGGGCGACAGGAAGCGCTCGAAGAGCAGGCCCAGCCTCACGGCGTCCGCCTTGGTGACCCCCAGGGCGTAGCAGACGGCCGAATTGGCTGCCGACCCCCGGCCCTGGCAGTAGATGCCGGCCTCGTTGCAGAAACGCACGATGTCCCAGACGATGAGGAAGTAGCCGGCGAAACCGAGCTGGTCGATCATGTCGAGCTCGTAGTCGATCTGGGCGTAGGCCCGCGGGTGGTTGGGGGACTGGCGGGGCCCGTAGCGCCGCCGGGCGCCCTCCTCGGTGAGGTGGCGCAGCCAGGTCATCTCGGTGTGGCCTTCGGGTGTCGGGAACGGCGGCAGGTTGGGGGCGACCAGCCTCAGGTCGAAAGCGCAGGCCCGGCCCAGCTCCGCTGCCCGGCCGACCACCCCGGGGTAGCGGGCGAAGCGGCGCTCCTGCTCGGCGGCGCCGCGCAGGTGGGCGCACGCTGCGGGGGGCAGCCAGCCGTCCATGTCGTCCAGGCTCCTCCTGCCTCGGGCCGCGGCCAGGGCCGCAGCCAGCTTGGCTCGGCCCGGGCGGTGGTAGTGGACGTTGTTGGTGGCCACCACGTCGGCGCCGGCCCGGCAGGCCAGCTCGACCAGGGCGTCGTTGCGGGCGGAGGCGAGGGGGTCGCCGTGGTCCCATATCTCGACCAGCACGTTGTCGCGCCCGAAGTGGTGCTGGAGCTGGGCCAGCCTCCGCCCGGCAGCTGCCGGCCCCTCGCTCAGCAGCGCCCTCACGACCGGGCCCTTGCGGCACCCGGTGAGGACGGCCCAGTGGTCCGATGAGCTGCCTGCAGGTGCGAGGGTGGGAGTGGGCGGGTCGTCACCGGTCATGGAGATGCCGGACATGTCGATCTCTGCCCCGGCCCCGATGGCGGCCAGGAGCCCCAGATCCATGGCCGGGCGCCCCTTTTCCCGGCCCAGAAGGTGGGCGGCGGACAGTGCCCTGCACAGCCGGGAGTAGCCGAGCGGGCTCCGGGCCAGGACAACGACGTGCTCACCTTCGGGGTCGGCCGCTCCCGCCTGCCCCCGGGTGAGACCAAGGGTCACCTCGGCGCCGAACACCGTCGCCAAGCCCACCTCCGAGGCGGCGGCGGAGAAACGCACCACGCCGTACATGCCGTCGTGGTCGGTGATGGCCAGGGCCTCCAACCCCAGGCGGGCGGCCTCTTCGGCCAGCTCGTCGGGGTGGGAGGCCCCGTCCAGGAAGCTGAAGTTGGAGTGGCAGTGCAGCTCGGCGTAACGGGTCCCTTCACCCACCACCGACAGGGTAGCGAACATACGTTCGATAGCCAAGTGGCCGGTGGGCAATGGACCGGGGTGTGCAGGGCTACGCTTCGCCCGATGTGCAGCGGGACCTTTCTTGCCATGGCGTCGGCGCCAGCCCCCACGGCCTGACGGCACCCCTGCGCACATGGCAGGCGCAGTGCACCAAAGTGCGCCGGTGGACCGTCGCCAGCGCCGCCGGCGG
>JAKACE010000443.1 GCA_021821705.1 Actinomycetes bacterium
GGTGGACCGTTTCGGCCAGCACACCGATGTCGTGCGGGCCGTCACCATCTACGGGGCCGACAACGGCATCGACCGGATCGTGCTCGACGTGCTCATCCGCAAGTTCAAGGCCATCCGAGACGCCACTGGGGTGTCGGTGCCCGTGCCGGACGAGGCGGACAACGTGGTCGAGGCCCTGGTCGAGGGGCTCCTAATCGGCAAGAGCGTCCGCAGCCAGCAGATGTCGCTCGACCTCGGCGCCGAGCAACTGGCCCTGGACATCGGCCAAGACGAGCGCCGCGCCAAGCTGCACCAGGAATGGGAATCGGCCGCCGAGCGCGAGCGGGCGTCGCGCACCAAGTACGCCCAGGAAGCCGTCCACCCCGAGGAGGCGGTGAGGGAAGCTCATGCCGCCCGGGAAGCGCTCGGGGGCAGGGGTGCCGTCGAGGTGTTCACCTTGGAGTCCCTCCGGGCGCTCGGCGCCTCGGTCGTGCCGGCCCGCAAGGTCGGCGCCTGGGAAGCCGATGTCAGCTCGGTGCCCTCGGCGCTCCGCGATGCCCTGCCGGCCGGGCTGTCCGAGCCGATGGTGCTGCACCGAGACCTCCCCGCACCCAAGGGCCACGTGGTGCTCGCCCGTACCGACCCGGCCGTCGAGGCGGTGGCCCGCTACGTACTCGACGTGGCCCTCGACCCCGTGCTCGGCACGCGGGTGGCTACCCGGGCCGGCGTCGTACGGACCAAGGGCGTCCCCGTCCGCACCACCGTCCTCTTGCTCCGGTTCCGCTTCCACCTCGACCTGCCCTCTCCTGGCGGGCCCACCCACCAGCAGGTGTGCGAGGAAGCCCGCTTCGTGGGCTTCACGGGGCCGCCCGAGCGGCCGAGCTGGTTGGGGCCGGCCGAAGTGGCCGGGCTCGTCGACCTTCGCCCCGATGCCAACGTCGACCCCGACCATGCCGCCAGCCAGCTCGAAAAGCTATTGGGCGCCGCACCCGGCTGGGCCCCGCACCTGGGCCAGCTAGCCGACAAATTGGGGGCCGAGCTTCTCGACGCCCACCGCCGGGTCAGAGCTGGAGCGGGGGCAGCCCGCCGAGGCCTGGCCGTCTCGGCCCAAAAGCCCGCCGACCTGCTCGGCGCCTACATTTACCTCCCGGTGTGACCCATGAGCAATAACCACTCCTCGGCCCTCGGGGCACCTTCGTTCAGCGCTGTGCGCACCGTCGGTGGGGTACTGCCCGCCGACCTGGTCGCCTCGGTCGTAGCTGGCGGCGACGTGCCCGGCTTGAGCGGCGCCGACTACAACCTGGAGCTGGGGCTCAGCCCTCGGGAGGCGGCCAACCGGGCCTGGACCGTCCTGAAGGGTGCCTGGGCCTCCTACCGCGACGCCCTCGCCGGCCTGCACGCCGGGCAGCCCACCACAGCCCTCACCCGCGACCGGTGGCTACTGGTGCTGCTGCGGGAGCTGGGCTTTGGGAGCAGGGTGCCCACCAGCCCCGCCGGCGGCCTCCACGTCGACGGGCGCTCCTTCCCCGTCAGCCACCTGGCGGGCGGTACAGTGCCCGTCCACCTGCTCGGGTGGGGCACCGACCTCGACCGGCGCACGCCCGGCCTGGCCGGGGCCGCCGAGCGTGCACCCCAGTCCATGGTGCAGGAGCTGCTCAACGCCTCCGACGCTCACCTGTGGGCGCTCCTCTCAAATGGGTCGACCCTGCGGGTGCTGCGCGACTCGACCAGCCTGGTGGGATCGTCCTACCTGGAGTTCGACCTGGCCTCCATATTCGACGACGACCTCTTCAGCGACTTCGTGGCCCTTTACCTGGTATGCCACCAGAGCCGGTTCGAGCCTACCGACCCCGCCATCGGCATGGCCTCGTGCTGGTTGGAGAAATGGCGAGACTATGCGGTCGAGACAGGGGCACGAGCGCTCGGTGCTCTGGGGGACGGTGCCCGCGATGCCATCGAGGCGCTGGGCACGGGCCTCGTGTCACACCCAGGTAACTCGTCCCTTCGCGACGACCTGGAGTCCGGGGCGTTGTCCCTAGATGACTTCCTCCATGGGTTGCTTCGGCTCGTCTACCGGCTTTTGTTCTGCTTCGTCGCCGAAGACCGGGGCCTGCTGCTCAGCCCCGAGGCGCCAGCCGAAGCCAAGGCCCGCTACGACCGGTGGTTCTCCACTGCCCGCCTCCGTCGTACTTCCACCAGAAGGGTGGGCGACAACCACGGCGACCAGTGGGAGGCGCTACGCCTGGTCCTGTCCGCCCTCGGCGACGAGGCTGGTTGCCCCGCTCTTGGCCTGGTGGGCCTTGGTGGCATCTTCGAACCCGGGCCTGTCGACCTCGACGAGCACCTCCAGCTCGCCAACCGCCAACTATTGGCAGCGGTCAACTACCTGTGCGTGACCCGGCCCGACCCCAAGGGGCCACGCCGCAGGGTCGATTACCGCAACCTCGGTGCCGAGGAACTGGGCAGCATCTACGAGGGCCTCTTGGAGTACGTGCCAAAGTACGACCACGCGACCGAGGCGTTCAGCCTCGTACCGCTTGCCGGCAACGACCGCAAGACCAGCGGCTCTTATTACACACCTCGCTCGCTCGTCGAAAAGCTGCTCGACACCGCTCTCGACCCGCTGCTCGACGAAGCTGAGGCCGAGAGCGACCCGGTCGAAGCGCTCCTCGCGCTGACAGTGTGCGACCCTGCTTGTGGCTCCGCCCACTTCCTCGTCGCCGCCGGTAGGCGCATCGCACGTCGCGTCGCCCGCATCGAGGCCCAGGGGGCCGAGCCAACCGACGAGCACGTGCACGAGGCCATGCACAGGGTCGTCGCTCGCTGCTTGTACGGCGTGGACGTCAACCCCCTGGCCGCGGAGCTGGCCAAGGTGAGCCTGTGGCTCGAAGGCATGGCAGCGGCCAGGCCCCTGGGCCTACTCGACGAGCGCATAAAGGTCGGCAACGCACTCCTCGGGACCACCCCCGCC
>JAKACE010000444.1 GCA_021821705.1 Actinomycetes bacterium
GATCCGCCAGCTTGCCCCGCCGTTCGAGGTCGCGAGCAGCCGGCCGGCGCCTGCGGCGAAACCCTGCTGGGCGTCGACGAACTGCACTGCCGCGATTCCTGGCGCGGTGACGCTGGCGGGGACGCCGGTGCTCGATGCGACACATGGAGCACCGGCGGGCTCGGGCGCGGACGTCGTCGATGTAGGTGGGGCGCCGACGGAGCCCGCACGCCCCGTGGAGGTCATGGAACGCGAAGCCGGCGAGCCAGCCTTGCGCAAGGCCCGGGGCACCGGGTGGGACCCGCAGGCCGCCAGCAGCGTCATAGCTGCGAGCACGCAGCCGAAGAGCTGGGCTCTCCTCACTTTGGCCACTCTACGCCACCGGCTTGCCCAGCGCACAATACGCAGAGTGCCCAGCAACGCGAGGCGTATTACCACGCAGCGTAATGTACTGGACACATAGCCATCTCGGGTGTAACTTACTTATTGACATCCGAGTCAACAACCCGGCGCTCGCGCCGGCATCAGCGGGAGGGGGGCAACGTGGACGGCACCACGCTCGACACCGAGGAAGCACAGGGAGCTCCAGGAAGCGGCACGGATAGCGCTCCCGGCTCGCTGAAGGCGTTCGTAGACGGCGTCATGGCCCTCCCGGCTTCGCGCCGCCAGGTTCTCGTCGGGGGACTCGTCGCTGCAGGGGCACTCGGGGCAGCCGGCTGCGTGAACGACACTGGCAACCCCTTCCCGAGCTCACCGGGCGTCACCTACGCGGCGGGCAGCTCGATATCGACCAACGACAGGATGGCTCTTCGCGCCCTGTGGGACGCGATAGTCCCCGGCGACTGGATGGGTGTCGAGGAGGACGGCGGCGCTCCCGGCGCGGACCAGGGCAACGTGGAGGCCTGGCTCGAGCAGATCGCCGTCAGCGAGATCCCGTCGCTCAGCTGGCTCACTGCGGATTTCCTCAATTTCTGGGGAGCGGACATCAACGCCTGGGCCCAGGTGACCACGCTGTTCCAGAAGGAGTACGCGCAGCTCCCGCTCGGTACGAGCATCATCGACCCCTCCACCCGGCAGGGCAAGGTCCTGCTGATGATGAACCTGCTCGTGCCTGGGATCGAGACGATCTTCGACCTCCAGTACCTCGGGGGGATCATGCTCGCCAAGCTGGCGTTCTTCGGGGACTTCTGGTTCGAAGCCAACGACCCCACCACCATGGTCGGGCGTGCCTACATAGGCGCTCACTTGCCCCCGATCACCACGCCCTACACGCCCAACAGCTACAAGGCGAACCTCGGCATCGAGGACTCTCGCCTCATCACCGTCAACGGCTTCACGGACCTGCCCTGACGGTCGGCGACAGCGAGCTACGGCACGCCGGCAGTCCCCAGTAGTGCGTAGCGCACACCCAGGCATCACAACTCCAGGCAGCACACGGAAGGCACCGAGCCTCAGAGGACCAAGGGGGAGCTAAACCAATGGCAACCATCACGAAGAACGTATGCGTCATCGGCTCCGGCTTCGGGGGAGGGGTTTCCGCGCTCCGCATGGCCGAGGCGGGCCAGTCGGTCGTCGTGCTAGAGCAGGGCCACTTCTGGGACAGCGTCATCAACCAGGCTTGGTCGTCAATGGGCGTGAGCGACGTCAAGACCTTCGAGCAGAAAAACGGCGACTTCAACTACTGGATGGACATCTTCAACTTCGCCGCGGGGGCGAACCTGCTCACCAACAGCATCTACGCGGTCATCTCGGGGCGGGGAGTCGGCGGCGGCGGCCTCGTCTACTCGGGCGTATCTCTCCGGGCCCCCTCCGGCGTGTTCTCCGACGCCCCTTGGCCTCAGGCAATAGACCGCGCTGCGCTGGATCCCTACTACACCAAGGCCGAGAACCAGCTCCAGGTGAACCAGTTCGGCTGGGGAGACGTGGGCTACAAGGACGGGGCGTTCGCGTGGGCAGCCAAGAACGCAGGGGTGACCGTCAACCCACACCCCTCGATCATCGACAACCAGGTCTGCGGCTCGATGGGCTGGTGCAACAACGGCTGCCTGCGCGGCGCGAAGCACAGCGCGGACCGCCAGTACATGAAGCCCGCGATGCAGGCGGGGGTCGAGGTGCTCACCGGAGCGATGGCGCTCGAGGTAGCGCCCCTCTCAGGGGGCAAGTGGCAGGTCACCTACTCCCAGGGCGACAGCTCGACGCCGAACCTGCTCTGGACCGGCACGACGAGCACAGTGGTCGCGGACCAGGTCTTCATCTGTGCCGGTGCAGTCAACTCGGCAGCCATACTGCTGCGCTCGGCACGCAACCTTCCCGGCGGGGTCTCGAGCCAGACCGGCAAGAACCTCTCGCGCGACGGCGACGGGCTCATAATCGGCATCCTTCCCGACGACCTGCCGGCCAGTGTCGAGGGAGTCACCTTCTCGGGCACGGTCAGCTCGAACATCGGCACCTTCGACCTGCCCGACATGACGATCGGCCCGGTGGACGGCGTCACCTGCTTCAACTACATGTTCGAGCCCCCGCCTGGCTTCGGCCCGGACTGGCCGAAGTTCACCTTGCAACCCGTCCGGATGCTGCCGATGGCAGCCGCCCTCACGCTCGACCCCGCAGGTGCGCTGAACCCCTCGGGGAACATGGAGACCTTCGGGGTCGGGGCCAAGCACCTCATGCAGAAGTACGGCAGCCGCATGCTGCAGATCGGCACGATGGGCATGGACGGGATGGACGGCGAGGTCACCCTGACGCCCGCCGGCACCCCCACGGTGAGCTTCACCGACAGCCAGCAGACGATCAACTGCCGCGATGCACAGCTCGCCGGAGTGAAGCAGATCATCGAGAACGGAGCCGGCGGCAAGGTGCTGCCCATCTGGAACCAGTACCGCCCGGGCGACGGCTACACCATCCACCCCCTGGGCAGCTGCCGGATGGCCGACTCCGTGATCGACGGCGTCGTGCGCGACGATGGT
>JAKACE010000445.1 GCA_021821705.1 Actinomycetes bacterium
GGGCCTGGCCATATCGTGACCGTATGCGACCCCGGTGTCGCTCATGTTCTCTGCGTAGGTCGACAGAGCCTGTAAGGGCACGCCGTCGACGGAGGTCTCCGTGAACTCTGTCCGGCCGAAGTTGCTCAGGTTGGCGTAGCGGGCATTGTCCCCGGTGCAGTTGGACAGGCAGGGGCGCTCGACGATGGCTTCGGCCGTGCTGAGGTTGGCGCCGTTGGTGCTCTGCTCGACCTGGGACCAGGCGGCACCGGTGCGGTCGTTCTCCATGAAGAAGGCGAAGCGGTCCCCGCCTATGTAGGTGACGTTCGCCGTGAACTGCGCTCCCACCGTTGCGTAGAGGGGCACCGGGACCATGCCCGCAGGCGTCAGCTCCCACCAGGCCTGGTTCTGGCCGATCTCGGGCGTGTTCTCCGCCGTGCCGTCCTGGGCCAGTTCGGCGGTGGCGTAGCCGCCGATACCCGCCCAGATGGTGAGCGCCGTCGACCGGCAACGGCTCGGCCTCAGGCGGGGCTCGACCCAGGTGCTGACCGTACGCTTGAACGGCCCGCCGTAGGCGACATAGCCGGCCCAGTGGTCGGAGAAGTCAGGCATGCTGCTGGCGGCGTGGACCGGGATCTCGGCCAGGAACCTCGGTGCCGCAACGAAATGGAGCCTGGACACCCGCCGCAGCCATAGCAGGCGGGCCGGCCCCGGCCCAGGAGGCGGGGGTACCCCGTAGAGAGCAAGGCGACCAGGTGCGGCTGTCGTGGCGTCGAAACCGACCGGGGGCGCGTTGTACGTTACGGTTACCCCGCCGAGCCTGTAGGTCGGGGCGCCGGTCGCGCCGGTGAGCTCGGGGAAGACCTTCGCTCCGCACTCAGCCAGCAGATGCATTGGTGCTCTCAGTGCGTCGAAGGGCACCGAGCAGGCGACGGGGCGGCCGTATGGCGATGGCACCGCTCCGGCCGGTGCGGCATCGGCGCCCGGGGGTGCGGCTGCCGACCCCAAGGTCACGAGGGCGCCGAGCACGGTCGCTGCCACACGACGCGCAGCTGGCCGCCGTCGCAGGCCGACGCTCCGGTGCTCGGGCTGGGGTAGTGGGCGGAACAACCGGGAAAAGCCCTTCCAGAGGCTGACAACTGCGGTAATTCTGGTCGCCGGGACCGGCGCTGTCAAGGTGCATGCCTGGTCAGATCGACCGGTTGACAGCGTCGAGGACAGCCCGGGCAGCCGCGTCCGCCGGCGCACGACCGGTCGCCACACCTCTGCGTAGCTCGCCGGTCGAAGTGTTGCGCAGTACGGCCAGGACACCGGCGCCCCAGTCCGAAGGCAGGGCGTGAAAGCCGACGAGCTCGAAGGGGGCGTGAACACCGAGCCCCCGCAATGCCTCGAGGACCGCCTTGCCGACCGAGGTCGTGTCCCCTGCCGGGGCACGGGTGCTGTGGCGCTGCAGCCCGCGAGAGAGCTGGACCTCTATGGCAGCGCCACCGTCGCTCGGCAGGACCAGCACCAGCCTGACCCGGCCTCCGCGCTCGCCCGGGCGCGCAGGGCCGGGAGGGGGGCTGTACACCCGGATCTCGGTCGGGACCTCGAGGTGGTTGACAACACAGCGCGCCGCCTCCTCGCGCACGCGGGCGTGCTCGGTCCCGGCGGCGACGACCAGCTCGACGTAGCCTGGGCCGTCCTCGTCCGAGAAGGAGACGAACGACACTCCCTGCAATTGCCTGAGCTCGAGCTCGAGTGCGTCCTTCACGACAGGCACCTGCCCCTCAGCCGATCGTCGCCTTGGCGGCGTAGAGGCGCTCGTCGGCCAGGCCGGTGAGGGCGTTCGGGTCGTCGGTGTCCGACGGGAAACAGGCCACCCCCACCGAGAAGCCGACGGTTGTCTCGGGCACGGCACGTTCGAGGGCCCGCTTCAGGCGCCCAAGGATGGGCGACAGCGCCGACACGTTCTCGACACCCACGACCAGCAGGGCGAACTCGTCGCCGCCGAGCCTCGCGGCCACGTCTCCACCCCGCAGGGCGGCTCTCAGCTCGGTCCCGACGGCCCGCAGGGCGGCGTCCCCCGCCGCGTGCCCGTAGCGGTCGTTCACTACCTTGAAGTCGTCCAGGTCGAGTAGCACGAGCGCGAAGGGCCACCCGTAGCGGCGGGCCCGGCTCACCGCCTGCTCGAGCAGCAGCTCGTAACTGCGGCGATTGAGCAGCCCGGTCAGGGCGTCATGGCTGGCATCGTGGCCCAGCAAGTCGAGGCGCAGCGCGATCTCGACGAGGCTGGTAAGGGAAGCGGCCAGCACGGCGCCCACCACCGGCGGGTCCGCGTACACCCCCGGTCGGCCTCCGAGCGCAGCGTGCAGGTAGGACGGCAGGGCCGCCTGGTCGATATCGAGAGGGGCACGGCGCAAACGGAACAACTGGTGGCGGTCGCCCCGGTCGACCACCACGACAAGGTCGCGCAACCCGTAGCGGGCCGCGACGAGGTCGAGAGCCTCGTATATGAACTCCATGCCACTGTCGGCCCTGGCCAGCAGGCTGGGAAGCTCACCGAGGCCGCCGTCTATGTCCCCGCCCCCGCTGGTGACGATGTCACCCTGGGGCGGGCGCACGGGCCCTCCCGCCCCACCGGAGGGATGCTCCTGCGGTGGGGCGGCCTGACGGCTGCTCCCTGCTTGCGGGCCGGCGGACATGTCCGGGCCGCGGCCCGGCCTTGGGTAGCCGCTCACACCGCCGCCCTGCTGCTGGACCGAGCTCCCCCGCACCCATGGCACCTCCGATGGGCCTGTCCCAGTGAAGGCGCCGACATGCCCCTCGTCCCGCCCGGCCGCCGCGCCGCTGACCATGCGGAGCCCCGGTGCCGGAGTTGGAGTGTATGAAGGGTTCACAGTCTGCACCTCATGGCCTCTGGCCGTTGCGGCGGTGCTCGGTCGGCCAACTTCTCGGGGGCGTGTCGGCCTCTGCACGGGCGG
>JAKACE010000446.1 GCA_021821705.1 Actinomycetes bacterium
GGCAGGCCCCGAGACAGCCGTCGCACTCGAAGCAGTTGCCGCAAGACAGGCATCGAGCGGCTTCGTAGCTGGCGTCGTCCGCTCCTAGGCCCCCCACCACCTCGAAGAAGCCGGTGACACGCTCGGCTGGCTTGAGCTCGGGCTGCGACCGGCGGGAGTGGTCCCCGAAGTACCACAGGTGCAGGCCGGAGAAGCCCGCCTCCTGGTGCTTGGTGGGCGTGACGGCGGCTGCACCGCGCAACCAGCCGTCTATGTTGCGGGCGGCCTTCTTGCCATGGCCGACACCGACGGTCACGGTTCGTTCGGCGGGCACCATGTCGCCGCCTGCGAACAGGCCCGGGGCACCCGTCATCATCGTGCTCGACACCTTGACAGTGCCGTCCCTGGCCAGCTCGACCCCGGGGACCGCTGTCAGGAAGCCGGTATCGGTATCCTGGCCCAGCGCGAGGATCACAGTGTCGGCGGCCAGCGTCTCGAAGCGCCCGGTAGGCCGGGGGAAGCCGGTCTCGTCGAGTTCCATCGTCTCGACTGTCAGTTCGGGGCCGTCGAACGCGGCGATCGTGCGTAGCCAGTTGATGCGGACCCCTTCGCGCTCCGCGTCGGCAGCCTCCTCCTCGTGAGCAGGCATCTGGGCTCGGGTCCGCCGGTAGACGATCGTCGTCTCGGAGGCTCCGAGGCGGCGGGCAGTCCTGGCGGCGTCCATGGCGGTGTTGCCGCCGCCGTAGACCGCCACCCGGCGGCCGATGGTGGGCCGCTCGCCCGAGGCCACGCTGCCGAGGAACGCGAGGGCGTCGACCACCCGGCTGGCGTCCGCAGCGGGTATGTCGACCCGTTTGGACAGATGAGCGCCTACAGCGACGAAGACGGCGTCGAAGCCACCTTCGGCCTTCTCGGCGGCCAGGTCGGTGACCCTGTGACCGGTGACGATGCGGGCCCCGAACGCCTCGATCCGCTCGATCTCGGCGCTTAGGACGTCGCGGGGCAACCGGTACGCCGGTATCCCGTAGCGCATCATGCCGCCCGGTGCCGGGCCGGCGTCGCGTACTTCGACCTCGTGGCCGAGGCGGATGAGGTGGTAAGCCGCCGACAGCCCGCTGGGGCCGGCACCTATCACCAGTACCCGCTTGCCGCTCGGAGAGGGTGGGGCGCTGAACTGCCAACCCCGTTCGAGGGCGAGGTCGCCGAGAAAGCGCTCGACGCTGTGGACGGCTACCGGGTCGTCCAACTCCCCCCGGTTGCAGGCCCCCTCACAGGGGTGGTAGCACACCCGCCCATGGACCGCAGGTAGGGGGTTGTTGGCGACCAGCGACCGCCAGGCTTCCTCGTACCGTCCGGCCTCGGCGTGCGCCAGCCAACCCTGGATGTCCTCGCCGGCTGGGCAAGCGGCGTTGCAGGGAGGGAGCAAATCCAAATAGACGGGGCGCCGGGTTCGGGCGGGGCCGGTGCGGGACTGGCCATGTGCCAGGTTGGGCGGCGCTGTAAGGTCGGGCTTAGCCTTCACTTCGGCCCATGATCGCGGTGCCCCGCGGTAGGGGATAGGGCCTGTAGTCACCAATGCACCGAGGCGGGTCGCCCCCAGTGGGGGAGGTAAGGTGGCACTACCGTCGTCGACAGGGGCGCCTGACCTCAAAGTCTTAGGCGCGCCTTGCTCGTGGGTGAACCTGCTGGCGCCAGGGGGTGCGCCCCCGCCACGCCCTCGTCGACCGGGTGCGCGGGCGCGGCACGCCCCCCGGGTGGGCCGCCGGGTGACCCGCGCCTGGCACCGGCGTAACGGATGCCGGTCGCCTTGACCAAGCCCGCCTCGACGGCTGCCTGTTCGGCCGCTTCGGTGGTGGCCTCGAGGTCGTAGTGGAAGTACGGCGAGCGTTCCAGCACCCGGCGCTCGAAACGGCTGTCGAGTTGGGCGAGCATCTCGTCACCCCGGTGGCAATGGGCTTGGAGTGCCCACTGTTCCTCGTAACCCCGCCAGTCGAGGCCCGACGCGGCCCAGCCCTCCTCCAGCGCTCGCAACCAGTTGGGACGGGAACGGTCCGGGCCCAGGCGGGCGAAGCACCACCTGGCGGTGAGCTCGTCGAACAGCTCCCAGGCCCATTCGACGACTATGACCACCCCCCCGGGCGCCAGCATGGCCTCCACCTGGTCCAAGAGGTACCCGAGGTCTCCGACATGGTGGAGGGCGGCCGAGGTGACGAAGGCGTCGATGGGCGGCCCCGGCCGGAGCTGCTCGAAGCTCGACCGGCGATAGGCGTGGCCCGGCGGCGCCTCCGGGTCCACCCCGATGGCCCTGTACCCGCTGCGGCGCAGGCAGGGCACGAGGCCGCCGTCGTGGCCGCACCCCAGTTCCACCACCCGGGCGGGTGGCGGCGGCAACTGGGACCTGACGAACCGCCAGATCTCGTGGTGGCGGGGATCCTCGCAGCGACCGGCCATCGGTGGTGCTCGCCGGGTAGGCCGGGCTCAGGCCGTTGTGGCCTTGTCGAACACCGCCAGCAGGTCGTTGGCTTCGACGATGAGGTGGTCGGTCCCCGCCAGGCGGACCTCCGTCCCGGAGTAGCGGGGGTAGAGCACCTCGTCACCGGGTGAGACCTTGATCATCTCGTCGTCGTCTCCGACGGCCACCACGACGCCCCGTTGCGGCTTCTCCTTGGCGGTGTCGGGTATCACCAGCCCGCTGGAGGTGACGCTCTCCTCTTCGAGCACCCGCACGAGCACGCGGGCCCCGAGCGGTCTTACGGTCACTGTCATGTGGAAGTTCTCCTTTGCTGTCATGGGTTGGTGGTGAGAGCCGGGTAGGCGCGATGCACTACCCGAGCGCGGCGCGCCCGACGGCGAGCAGTCCTGAGCGATGCCGCGGCTCACGCCCGGGCGGGGCCGAGGCCCAAAAGGCGGTCCACCTGGCGTTGGTCGAAACCGACGATGGGCCGGCCGTCTAT
>JAKACE010000447.1 GCA_021821705.1 Actinomycetes bacterium
GAAGAGCAGGTTGGCCGGCTTGATGTCGCGGTGGACCAGTCCTCGGGCGTGGGCGTGGGCCAGTGCCGCCGCCACGTCCACTCCAAGGGCGGCCGCCTGTGAGATGCTCAGGCGGTAGCCGGTGTCGAGCAGCCCGCGCAGGCTCCCTCCGTCGAGCAGCTCCATGGCCAGGTAGGCGTCACCCGCCTCCTCCCCCCAGTCGTAGACCCGCACTATGCCGGGATGGCGCAGCGAGGCCACGAGCTGGGCCTCCATCTCGAAGCGGCGCAGGAAGGACCGGTCCTCGGCGAGCACCGGGTGCAGGACCTTGAGCGCCACCCGGCGCTTCAGCCGTACGTCCTCGGCCACATAGACGTGGGCGGACGCGCCGCTGCCCACCGGCCGCAAGAGCCGGTACCTGCCACCGACCACCCTGCCCACCAGTTCCGAGCTATGCGACACCGGCACTTTACGAGGCTAACCAGCCGCAACGCGCCAGAGGTGGACCCTGGCCCGCACGGCCGGCCCAGCCCGGTGGCACCCCGAGGTGCCCGTGGGCAACGCTCAGCCGGGCAGCTCGCCTGTTTGGAGGAACCGCTCGAAAGCCTCCTCGTCTATCACCGGGATGCCCAGTTGCTGAGCCTTGGACATCTTGGCACCCCCCGGCTCGGCCCCGGCCACGACGACACTCGTCTTTTGGGAGACGCTCCCGGGGGACTTGCCGCCCCGTGCCTTGACGGCGGCCTCCGCCACCTCGCGTGACCAGCGCTCGAGCGTGCCTGTCACCACCACCGACATACCCCTGAGGACCTGGGGGACATCGGGTTGGCCCGGACCGGCGAAGTTGAGGCCGGCAGCCCGCAAGCGCTCCACCACCTGGCGGTTGCGGGCGAGCGAGAAGAAACGCTTGGTACTGGCGGCGATGACCGGGCCGATACCCTCCACCGCGGCGATCTCGCCCTCGGATGCCTCCAGGATCCTGTCCATATGGCCCATGGCCCGCGCCAGTACCTGGCTGGTGTTGGAGCCCAGATGGCGGATCGACAAACCCACCAGGAGGTTGGCCAGGGGTCGCTGCCTGGAGGCGTTGATGGCAGCGGAGAGGTTGGCGACCGACAGAGGGCCGAAACCCTCGAAGGCCTCGACCCGCTCGAAGTCCAGCGAGTAGATATCGGCCACGTCCGCAAGCAGGCCCTCCCGGCAGAACAGGGCCACGGTCCGCTCGCCGAGGCCCTCGATGTCCATGGCACCGCGCGAGGCGAAGTGGCTGATCCGCTGGACCTGCTGGCCGGGGCACTCCAGGTTGACGCAGTAGGTGTCCGCCTCGCCTTCGAGGCGCTGCAACGCAGCCCCGCACACCGGACAGGTCTCCGGGAACTCCCAGGCCGGCAAGCCCTCGGGGCGCAGAGGTAGCACAGGGCCCCTGACCTCGGGTATGACGTCTCCCGCCCGGCGTACCACGACCGTGTCACCGGGCCTCACGTCCTTGGCCCTGACCTGGTCCTCGTTGTGCAGCGTGGCCAGACCGACCCGCGCTCCTCCGACCACGACCGGTTCGAGCACCGCGAAAGGCGTCGCCTTGCCTGTCCGGCCTATGGAGACCATGATCTCCTTGAGCAGGGTGTTGCGCTCCTCGGGCGGGAACTTGTAGGCGATCGCCCAGCGGGGTGCCTTGGACGTGGCACCCAGCTCGCGGCGCTGAGCGAGGTCGTCGACCTTGACAACCACGCCGTCGATCTCGAAATCGATCGAATGCCGCTGCCCTTCCCAGCGTTTGCAGTACGCGTCGACGTCGGCCAACGACCCGACCGTCTCTATGTGGGCGCTGACCGGGAACCCGGCGCAGCGCAACCACTCCAGCGTCTCGTGGTGGTACCGGAAGGACGGTCCGCCCTCCAGGTCGCCGAGCTGGTACGCCGAAAACGAAAGCTCGCGGCCGGCGGTGACAGCGGGGTCCTTCTGGCGCAGCGACCCGGCCGCTGCGTTGCGGGGGTTGATGAACACCCGGCCCCCGGTCTCGGCCTGCTGGCTGTTGAGGCTCTCGAACGCCCCCACTGTCATGTAGATCTCACCCCGCACCTCCACCACGGCGGGAGCGCCCGGGCCGAGCTGTTTTGGCACCACCGCGATCGTGGCCACATTGGCAGTGACGTCCTCGCCGACCTCACCGTCGCCCCGGGTCGCCGCCCTGGTCAGCTTGCCGTCCTCATAGAGCAGGGACATGGCGAGACCGTCGAGCTTGAGCTCACAGTTGAAAGCGACGTCTCCGGTGATGTAGCGCTCCATCCTCCGGCCCCAGGCCAGCATCTCCTCGAAGCTTGTCGTCTTGTCGAGCGACATCATCGGCGTGCGGTGCCTTACCGCGCTGAACAGGCCCAGCGGGACGCCGTCGACCCTCTGGGTCGGCGACTCGGCTGTCACCAGCTCGGGGTGCGCCGCCTCGATGGCGGCGAGCTCCCGGACGAGCTCGTCGTACTCGGCGTCACTGACCTCAGGGTCGTCGAGGTCGAAGTAACGGTGGTTGTGGTAAGCGACGAGCCGGCGCAGCTCTTCGGCCCGTGCGGCCGGATCGGGACGGGACATCCCTAGAAGGCTACCCACGGGTGACGACGGCGAGCCCGGCCCCTCAGGCCAGAGCCGTGGCACCCCCCAGGACGACGTCGCCCTCGGCCTCGGGGCGGTACATGACCACCGCCTGGCCGGCGGCCACCTTGCGGATGCGCTCTTCGAGCACGAGGCGGCCCCCTTCACCCTCAATCGCCGGCTCCCAACGTGCCGGGAAGGTAGGCCCGTGAGCGCTGGTCTGCACATGGGCCTGGGCTCCCGAAGGCAGTGCACCTGCCGACCAGCTCACCGGGCCGACTCGCACCGAGCCGACGAGCAGCTGCTCCAAGGTGCCCAGCGTCGCCGTCCTGGCCCGGAGGGCGACATCGACCACG
>JAKACE010000448.1 GCA_021821705.1 Actinomycetes bacterium
CCCCTTTTCCCCCGGGACGCGGACGAGGACGATCCCTGGCAGTTCCGCAACGTGCTGGTCCACTGAGGGGGCGGTACCGGGTCGCGGCGTGGGCATGGCACAAGACCCCTTCGCCGGCATGCTCGCCAGTGCTGGTCCACTGAGGGGGCGGTACCGGGTCGCGGCCGCCGGTGCAGCTCGATGAGCTGGTCCGGTGGCGACGTGCGGCTCTCCGAGCCCGCCGCCCCGGGAGACTTCCCGGATCCGTTCGTGTTGTGGACCGGCCGTGGCTACGTCGCCCTGGCCACGGCCTCGGGTGGTCGCAACATCCATGTCCGCTCCAGCGACGACCTGCGCACGTGGGCCGAACTGCCTGACGGCTTGCCCCGGCTGCCCCAGTGGTCCCGACCTGGCCGGACATGGTCGCCGGCCGTCTTGCGGGCCGGTGGCCGCTGGGTGCTGTGGTACGCCACCGTCGAACCGCTCACAGGGCGCCAGGCTCTCTCGGTGGGGGTGGCGGAGGCCCCGACCGGGCCCTTCGAGGACATGAGCACCTCACCGGCGGTGTTCCAAGCCGAGCTGGGCGGTTCCATAGACCCGAGCACATTCGGGGACCGCCACGGGGGCCACTACCTGGTTTGGAAGGCGGACAGCAACGCCATCGGGCGCCCGTCGACGATCTGGGGCCAGCGCCTCAGCCCCGACGGCACCGCCCTGACCGGCGAGCCGGGGAAGCTGCTGGCGCACGACCGGGCATGGGAGCGGCCGCTGGTCGAGGCCCCGTGCCTGGTGCAGGCCGACGACGGCTACCTCATGCTCTACTCGGCGGGGAAGTGGAACAGCCCCGGTTACTCCATCGGCGTGGCCGCCGCCCCACACCCGCTCGGGCCCTGGGCCAAGCTCACCACCGAGCGCCCGTGGGCCTGCTCCGACCACGTCGCACAGGGCCCGGGCGGACAGGAGAGCTTCCTGGCAGCGGACGGGGCGCTCCTGCTGGCGTACCATGCCTGGCAGCCGGGCCGAGCCCGCTACCGCGACGGAGGCACCCGGACGCTGAGGCTAGGGCGCCTCGAGCTGGGCAGTGACCGTGTAGGACTGTCACCACTGGAGTGAGTGGCAGCGCCGCAGGCAGTGCCACGCGCCTACCACCGAGCCACCCGGGGGTCACTCCTCGATGAAAATGCACTCTCCCGGGCACTCTTCGGCCGACTCGCGGGTCGCGTCCTCCATGTCTTCGGGAACGACCGCCAACCCGGCGTGGCCGCCCGGGTCGTTGAAGATCTTGTCGCCCTCCTTGACATAGGACAGACCATCGTCCAGCAGTGTGAAAACGGCTGGGGCGATCTCCTCGCACAGGCCGTCACCGGTACACAGATCCTGGTCGATCCAGACCTTCATTCGGTGTCAGTTCCCTCTAGTCGTCGGTCCGCTGGTCGCGCGTGTCCCCAAGCTACCGGCGCCGGAGCGCAAGTGTCAATGACACTGCTGGCCAGGCAGGCCGCGCCCGCATGCCAGCTCTCGCAGCAACGGCAGTATCGTCGCGCCAAAGGCCGGACCTCGGCCCGGGGTCGTGCTGGCGGCGTCCAGGACGGCCGAGTGAAAGGAGGTGGTCCCGCATGGCCGACAACAACCAGGGGCAAGGCCGCGACCGGGAGATGGCGGATCTGCGCGCCCAGACCAGTTCGCTCGAGGACCAGGTGGCGGCACTGGAGGAGGAGGTCGCCGTCCTGCGCCGTCGGCTGGCGGACGCCCCCAAGCGTGTGCGTACCCTCGAGGAGCGGCTCCTCGAGACCAAGGGCCAGCTCCAGCAGGCACTGTCGCAGAACGAGCGGCTGACCTACACCCTGCGCGAGGCGCGCGAGCACATCGCCTCGCTGCGCGAAGAGGTGGACAAGCTGACCCAGCCACCCTCGGCCTACGGCACGTTCCTGGCTCTGAACGACGACGGGACGGCCGACGTCTTCTCCGGGGGCCGCAAGATGCGGGTCTCCCTGCACCCGGCCCTGGAGGCCTCCGAGCTGCACCGCGGTCAGGAGGTCGTTCTCAACGAGTCCCTCAATGTCGTGCTGGCCCGCGGCAGCGACCTTTCGGGTGAGGTCGTGACGATGAAGGAGCTGCTCGAGGACCGGCACCGGGCGATCGTGGTGGCGCGAGCCGACGAGGAGCGGGTGGTGGAGCTGGCCGACAGCTTGCTTGGCGAGAAGCTGCGGGCCGGCGATTCGCTGCTCATGGACGCCCGGTCCGGCCTCCTGCTCGAGAAGCTGCCCCGGCCCGAGGTTGAGGACCTGGTCCTGGAAGAGGTGCCCGACATCTCCTACGAGGACGTAGGCGGCCTGGACTCCCAGATCGAGCAGATCACCGACGCCGTCGAGCTGCCGTTCCTCTACCGGGAGCTCTTCTTGGACCACCGCCTGCCGGCGCCAAAGGGCATCCTGCTCTACGGGCCTCCGGGCTGCGGCAAGACCCTCATCGCCAAGGCGGTGGCCAATTCACTGGCCAAGAAGGTGGCGGCCACCGGTGAAGGTGCCGGGCGCAGCTACTTCCTCAACATAAAGGGCCCTGAGCTGCTCAACAAGTACGTGGGCGAGACAGAGCGCCAGATCCGCCTGGTGTTCCAGCGGGCGCGTGAGAAGAGCGAGGAGGGGGTGCCCGTCATCGTCTTCTTCGACGAGATGGACTCGCTGTTCCGCACCCGTGGCAGCGGCATCTCCTCTGATGTCGAGTCGACGATCGTCCCGCAGTTGCTGGCCGAGATCGACGGCGTGGAGGCCCTGAAGAACGTCATCGTCATAGGTGCCTCCAACCGCGAGGACCTGATCGACCCCGCCATCCTGCGTCCGGGCCGCCTGGACGTGAAGATCAAGATCGAGCGCCCGGACGAGACGTCGGCAGCCCAGATCTTCTCCCGGTACCTGACGGCCGACCTGCCCCTGGAC
>JAKACE010000449.1 GCA_021821705.1 Actinomycetes bacterium
CCGAGTACGGCATCATCGTGCGCGGCGGCGGGGAGCCCAACCCCATCGCAGCCTCGTCGGCGCTGATCAACGCCTACGTTGCCTCCCTGGCCCGGCGCATCGAGTGGGACTTCCAGGACGAGTCGCCGGCGCGCGACGCCCGCGGCTTCGTGCGCGAGGTGCAGATGGCCCCCGAGATCGAGACCCATCTCGTCAACGCCGTACTGACCAACGGGGCGCGCTACTACGTCGACCACGCCCACCCCGAGTACTCGGGCCCGGAGTGCTCGAACGCCCGCGAGGCGGTGCTCTACGACAAGGCAGGGGAGGCAGTGCTGGCCCGCTCGGTCGAGGCGGCCGGTCGCCTGCTCGGCCCCGGCCAGCAGATAAGCGTCTACAAGAACAACTCCGACGGCAAGGGCAACTCCTACGGGGCCCACGAGAACTACCTGATGGACCGGACCGTGCCTTTCAGCCGCGTGGTGCAGCACGCCATACCCCACTTCGTGACCCGTCAGATCTACACCGGCGCCGGCAAGGTAGGAGCCGAGGCGGTTGGCGCTGAGGGCGTGGAGTTCCAGCTCACGCAGCGTGCCGATTTCTTCGAGGAGGAGGTGGGACTGGAGACGACGCTCAAGCGCCCGATCGTCAACACCCGGGACGAGCCCCACTGCGATGCCCAGAAGTACCGGCGCCTGCACGTGATCCTCGGCGACGCCAACCTGTCAGAGATCGCCAGCTTCCTCAAGGTGGGTACGACCGCCCTGGTGCTGGCCATGATCGAGGACGACTGGTTCGCGCTCCACGGGCGCGACTACAGCCTGGCGCACCCGGTGGCGGCGATGCGCCAGGTCTCGTACGACCTGAGCCTGCGCCGGCCGCTGGCCATGGCCGACGGGCGCCAGATGACGGCCATGGCGGTCCAGTGGGAGCACCTGGAGCTGGCCACCAAGTACGCCGACGACGTCGGGCTCGGCGCGATCGGCGGGGACGAGGTGGGCCGCGACGTGCTGCGGTACTGGGAGGAGGTGCTGTCAGGCCTGGAGTCCGACCCGGCCACCATGGCGACCAGGCTCGACTGGGTGGCCAAGCACCGCATGGTGGCCGGCTACCGCGAGCGCCATGGCCTAGGATGGCGGGACCCTAGGTTGTTCGCCATGGATTTGCAGTACCACGATGTCCGGCCGGAGAGGTCGCTGTACGCCAGGGCGGGTATGGAGCGGTTGCTCTCCGACGAGGAGGTCCAACGGGCCATGACGGAGCCGCCCACCACCACGCGTGCGTATTTTCGCGGCCGCTGCCTGCAGCGCTGGCCCCAGGCCATCGCCGCCGCCAACTGGGACTCCCTGGTGTTCGACCTGGGCGGCGACCCTCTGCGCAGGGTCCCGATGATGGAGCCGCTCAGAGGCACGGCGGCACATGTCGATGGGTTGTTGGCAAGGTGTTCGACTCCGGCGCAGCTGCTGGAGATGCTGGGCTCTTGAGGAGGGACGGGTAAGTGGCTGAGAGAGAGCAGATAAAGAAGCAAGCGCCCTCGCGCTCGGAGCCGGAGCAGGTCGAAGAGGTACCGGCTGGTTCCAAGAGGGGAGAGGAGCTCAAGGCCGAGCTCGACGACCTGCTCGACGAGATCGACGAGGTCCTCGAGGACAACGCCGAGGAGTTCGTCAAGTCGTACGTGCAAAAGGGCGGCCAGTAGGCCGGGGCCGAGCACGGCACGGCGCAGGTCCCGCCACTGCCGTGCAGCCACTAGGGTCGGTAGGCACCTATGAGCCTCCCGACCTTCTCCCCGGACGACCATCCGGGCCCCGACTTCCACGGACTGCTCAGGCGGGCCGGCATCTCGCCGCTGGTGCCCCCGGCCGGGCACGCTCCGGGTAGGCCAGGCGCCACGTCCGTGCCGTTCGAGCTCACCCACGGCACGACCATCTGCGCCGTGCGCTACCGCGACGGGGTGGTCATGGCCGGTGACCGTCGGGCGACGGCCGGCTCGGCCATCGCCCACCGGACGATGGAGAAGGTGCACCCGGCCGACAACCACAGCGGCGTCGCCATCGCCGGAGCGGCCGGCCCGGCCATGGAGATGGTGCGGATCTTCCAGCTTCAGCTCGAGCACTACGAGAAGGTGGAGGGCCAGGCCCTGAGCCTGGAAGGCAAGGCAAACCAGCTGTCACAGATGGTGCGCAGCAACCTCGCCATGGCCATGCAGGGTTTCGTCGTCGTACCCCTCTTCGCCGGCTACGACCTGCGGCGTGGCCGGGGCCGCATATACACCTACGACCCGACCGGGGGCCGCTACGAGGAGACCGACTACCACGCCGACGGCTCGGGCGGGCGCGATGCCAGGACGACGATAAAGCTCGGCTTCAGGGAGCAGATGAGCCGGGAGGAGGCGGTGCAGCTCTGCGTGCGCGCTCTCTGGCAAGCCGCCGACGAGGACTCCGCCACCGGTGGGCCGGACGTCGTGCGGGGCATCTACCCGACCGTCGCCACCATCACCGCCGAGGGTTTCTGTCGGGTAGCCGAGCCCGAGGTGGCGCAGGCTTTCCGGTCGGTGGTCGAGACCCTGACGGCCGCCGAGGTCCATCCAGTCGAGGGCGGGACCGCCCCTGAGAGCGCAGGGAGCGACCGGTCATGACCATGCCCTTCTACGTGGCCCCCGAGCAGTTCATGAAGGACAAGGCGGACTTCGCCCGCAAGAACATCGCCCGCGGGCGCCCCCTCGTCGCCACCGTGTACACCGGGGGAGTCCTCATCTGCTCGGAGAACCCCTCGCGCTCTCTGCACAAGGTGAGCGAGATCTACGACCGCATCGCGTTCGCCGGTGTCGGCAAGTACAACGAGTTCGACCAGCTTCGTGTTTCGGGCGTGCAGCACGCCGACCTGAAGGGCTACCAGTTCAGCCGGGAGGACGTCGACGCCCGCTCGCTGGCCAAC
>JAKACE010000450.1 GCA_021821705.1 Actinomycetes bacterium
GAGCGGGCGTCACCCGACGAGGTCGTCCAACGCAGGACGTTGAGCACCTCGCGACCACTCGGCCCGTCCAGCGCGAACTTGTACCCGACGATGCCGTGAGCCGCCGGCGCCATGCCGAGGGTGAGCGACGACAGCGCGGTGGCCGTTGTGGTCGGCGCCACCGAAGTGATGGGGCCGCCCTCCATCGAGCCCAGGAGCGGAGCCACGGTTCTGCGCTGGGCCAGCTGCTCCCAACCGAGGCCGTCCAGCACCAGGAGCACCACCTGGCCCGCCCGGGCCAGTACCGGTGGCAGCCACGGCGGGCGCTCCCCCGGGGGGGCCTGCAGTGCCGGGACCAGTGAGCCCAGGTAAGCACCGCCGTAGGCCGGTGCGACGAGCCGCCCGGGCAAGCGGTGCTCCCCGCCGGTCGCGCCGGGAACGCTGAGGACGCCCATCATCGCCTCCATCCGTTGATGCCAGTGGCGGCTGTGCTGCGGTGCTGCGGGAGCGCCGCACCTTCGGCCGTCCCGACCGGTGCCCACCGTGTGCTCGCGTCCCGGACCAGGCTACGAGGGTCACATCGGCCGGCGGCGGGCCCAGGCTCCGTTCCCCCGGTAGCATTGGGCTCGTGAGGGTCTCGACCAGGGGAGATTATGCCTGCCGTGCCCTGCTGTCGCTGGCCCTGCACGGTGGCGACATGCCGACCTCGGTGCGCGACATCGCCGAGCGCACCGGGCTCCCCCAGCCCTACCTCGAGCAGATACTGCTGGCGCTCAAGGGTGCCGGCTTGGTCCGCTCCAAGCGGGGCGTGGGTGGTGGGTACGTCCTGGCCCGGCCGCCGGACAAGTTGACCCTCGGCCAGATCGTGGCCGCCGTCGACGGCCCTATCGTCGTAGGCGACTTCGGCGAGCCGCACGCCGGCGGTGCATGCAACCACGAGGGCCAGTGCGCCCTCCTCGCCGTTTGGGCTGAGGTCGGCGAGCACATGAGGGCCCATCTCGACTCCTTCAGCATTGCCGACATGGTCCAGCGGGTAGGTGGCCGCCCGCTGGAGCCACTGGCGGGACCTGTGGCCGGTTGACGCCGGCCCCTTCACGGCAAGGGCACCGGAGGTAGAGGGAGGCCCAGGACAGGCAGGCTGGCCAGGAGCTCGTCCGGGAGCACCGAGCTGAAGTGGAGCGCCTCCCCGCTGAGCGGGTGCACGAAGCCCAGCTCAGCAGCGTGCAGCCAGGGGCGTCCTAGCTCAGGCAGGACGCGGGCCTCCTCCAGCACCAGGCCGGCCCGGCCGTACCGGGGGTCGCCGAGCAGTGGGTGGCCGATGGCGGCCATATGCACCCTCACCTGGTGGGTACGGCCGGTCTCGAGCCTGCATGCCACCAATGTCACTGGCATCGGCGACCCCGAACGCCCCAAGGCCCGGTAACCGGTCCTGGCCTGCCTGCCTCCTTGAACGACCGCCATCTTCAGGCGCTGCGACTGGCTGCGCCCGACCGGTGCCTCCACTAATCCCTGGTCGGCTTCGACCATCCCGTGGACAACCGCCAGGTAGCGCCGGTGTGCGGACCTGGCCGCCATCTGGGCGACAAGCCCCGACCTGGCCTGTTCGGTCCGGGCCACCACCAGCAGGCCCGAGGTCCCCTTGTCCAGCCTGTGCACGATCCCGGGCCGGTCGGCCGGGCCCGCCAGAGCCATGTCGGGGAACATCGCCACCAGTTGGTGCACAAGAGTGCCGACGGTGTTGCCGGCTCCCGGGTGGACCACCAGGCCAGCAGGCTTGTCCACCACCACCAGGTGCTCGTCGACGTAGACGACCGACGCGGCCGGCGCCTCCGGCCGGCCGGCCGCGACGCCTGCCTGGGCGCCCGCTACCGTGCCGGTCGAGGCGGGTGGTCGGCCCGGCTGCTCGTCGGTGCCCAATGGCCACACCTCGAGCAGTTCGCCCGAGCGCAGGCGCCGGCTGCCGGATTGCACATACGCCCCGGCGAGCCGGGCGCGGCCGGCCGACACCAGCCTGGCAGCCTGCGCCCTCGTAACGCCGGCCAGCATGGCGACCCCGCGATCGAGGCGCTCGCCGTCGAGCGCGCTGGGCACGCCCACCGAGAGCTGGGGGGCTCCTTGCGGTAGGCCCGGGTCGGGTACCCGCCGGCCCCCGCTCACCAGCTCAGGCCTCATCGTCACGCGCCCCCCGACCTGCCGGCACGCCAGGCCGACGGTCCGGCTGGAGGTGGGCCGCCCCGCCCGCGGGAGGAAAGGCCAAGGAGACGGCGACCGTGAGCGCGCCGACCGTTACGGCCACGTCCGCCACGTTGAACACCGGCCACCAGCTGACCAGCTGGATGAAGTCGATGACGGCGCCGTGGTTAGCGCGCAAGAGCCTGTCGCCGAGATTGGACAGGGCACCTCCGGCCAGGAGGCTCAGGCCGGCCAGAGGCGCAAGTGCCGCACCCCCGCGCGCCAGGCGCCCGGACTGCCAGAGAACTCCGAGCACCAAGACGATGGCCACCAGTTCGATGAGAGGTGTCACCCCGGACCCGAGCGAGAAGGCGGCGCCCGAGTTCTTCGTCAACACCAGATTGACCGGGCCGAGGACGTGCTCGGGACGCCCATCGCTCAGGGCATGCACGGCCCAGGACTTGGTGAGCTGGTCCACCAGCACCACGGACGCGCCGATCGACACCAGCATGGCGACCCGGGCCGAGGTGCGGCGCCCGCCGCCGCCAGGCCGGGACCTCATTGGCGCCGGGCCGTAAGCCCTCCGCTCTTGCAGGTAACACACAGCCTGGCGTGAGGGAGGGCTTCGAGGCGGGCCTCCGGGATGGGCCGGCCGCAGCTCTCGCAGTCACCGTAGGTGCCGGCTTCGATCTTGGCCAGCGCGGCATCGATCTCGTCGATGGCAGCGCGTGCCTGAGCTGACAGGTGCAAATCCAGCTCGCG
>JAKACE010000451.1 GCA_021821705.1 Actinomycetes bacterium
CGCCTCGAGGGCCATGTTGTCCACCAGGACCAGATCGGCACCCGCCGCCAGCGCCTCGTCGAGCTCGTCGAGGTCGTCGACCTCGACTTCCACGGGCAGCGGGCCGCCAGGCCAGGACACGGCCACTTCGCGCGCCGCCTTCACAGCCGTGGCGACACCTCCGAGAGCGGCGATGTGGTTGTCCTTGACCAAAATGGCGTCGGACAAGCTCATTCGATGGTTGTGCCCGCCACCGCAGCGCACGGCGTACTTCTGCAGCTGGCGCAGGCCGGGGACGGTCTTACGGGTGTCGCGCACCACGGTGCCCGTACCTTCGAGCTCGGCGACCACCGTGGCCGTCGCCGTGGCGATGCCCGACAGGTGGGTGAGCAGGTTGAGCACGGTCCTCTCCGCAGCCAACAGGGTCCCCGCCGGCCCCGACAGGTGGGCGATGGCTTGGCCCGGCTCCACCCGGTCACCGTCGGCGCAGGCCGGTACAACCTTGGCCGGCCCGGTGCCCAACCGCATGTCCACCTCGTCGAGCACCAGCTGGGCGGCGGCGAGGCCGGCCAGCGTCCCGGCGTGCCGGGCCACCACCCGGGCAGCTGCCTCCCGCCGGCCCACGGCCACGCCCGTCGGGTCACCGGCAGGCATATCCTCCGCAACCGCCCGTGCCACCGCTTCCGCCAGCGCCTCCCAGGGGGGTGCCGCCGGGTTCACTCCGCACCGCCGGCGGCGGGCGGCACGGCCATGGCGGGTAGCTCGACAGGGAGCTCGCCCACCGCCATCTGGCCGCTCTCTGCCAACTCGAGTACCTGGCGTACCCTCCAGCGTTCGTCTGTCGAGGGGTGGTCCGTGCGCCAGTGCGCCCCCCGGGACTCACGCCGGCGCAACGCCAGCGCCACCACGCCCCTGGCCACCAGGCGCATGTTTTCCAGCTCGCGTGCCGTCGGGTCGACAGCAGGCCCCCCAGCGGTGCCGCCCGTGCCTGCTGCCCTCGCAAGGGCCCCAGCGACAAGCTCGAGGCCGGCTCCGCTGCGCGAGACGCCCACGTAGGTCTGCATCGCGTCGCGCAGCAGTGCCCGGTCCGCTGCCGGCCCCACCCCCACCAGGCGGATGTCGAGCGGCTCGCTCGCCTCGGGCTCGGGCGCTGGCAGTGGCTCGAGGCCGTCTACCGACGGGCGGGCAGCGGCCGGCCCGTCAGCGGCCAGGATGGCCCGGGCGGCCCTGGCCCCTATTACGGCGCCCTCCAGCAGTGAGTTGGACGCCAGGCGGTTGGCCCCGTGAAGGCCACTGCAGCCCACCTCCCCCACCGCCATCAGGCCCTCCAGGGTCGTGCGGCCGTCGACGTCGGTCAAAACCCCGCCCATCGTGTAGTGCGCCGTCGGGGACACAGGTGCCCAGGCCGAGAGGGGGTCGATGCCTGCGGCACGGCAGGAGCCGAGGAAGGTCGGGAAGTGGCCTTCCAGCTCACCGGCGCCGATGGGGGTGGCGTCGAGGTAGCAGTGGTCGGCGCCCAGTTCGGCCATGCGGCGCGACATCGAACGGCTGACGACGTCGCGTGGTGCCAGGTCACCGTAGCCGGGACCTGACGAGTCGTGCAGGTAGCGGCCGGCGGAGTCGCGCAGGCGGGCGCCGGCGCCCCTGAGGGCCTCGGACGCCAGCGGCCGGGGGTCGAGCCCGAGGTCCATCCCGGTCGGGTGGAACTGGGCGAACTCGAGATCCGCCACCTGCGCCCCGGCGCGCATGGCTGCCGCCAGGCCGTCACCGCTGCAGGCCGGGGGCGAGGTCGTACAGGCCCACAGCTGGCCGTAGCCGCCGGTGGCCAGCACCGTCGTGGAAGCCAGCACCCGCCTCGTGCTGGCGGTCTCGGTGTCGTAGAAGGTGGCACCGACGACCCGTCCGGGCGCTCCCGGCAGGCCCGCAGCCTCGGTCAACAGGTCCAACAGGAACAGGCCTCCCAGCACGGGCACACCGAGGCGTGCCGCCGCCTGCACGAGCGCATGGCTGATCTCCGCCCCGGTGGCGTCCCCGCGGGCGTGTAGCACCCTTGCCGCACCATGCCCTCCTTCCTTGGCCGGTGCCCCGGTGTCGAAACGGGCACCCAGTTGGACCAGGCGTGCGACAGCCGCTGCCGCCTCGCCGGTCACGGTCCCGGCCACCGCCGGGTCGCCAAGGCCGGCGGCCGCAGCCACCGTGTCGGCAGCGTGAGCGGCCCCGCTGTCGCCCTCGGCCACGGCGGCGGCAATGCCGCCCTGGGCCAGCACGGTGCTGCCGCCCCCGCCGGGCTCCTTGGCCACGACGGCGACACGGCGATGCCCGGCCAGCTCGAGGGCGACCGAGAGCCCGGCGATACCCGAGCCGATGACCAGCACGTCCAGATCAGCGCCCAGCGCCCCGTCGGCCATGACTACTCCCCTCCGCCAGGCGAACCGATGGCGATCATGGCCTCGACGGCACGGCGGGCCCTGCCAGCGGTCTCCTCGTCGACGTTGACCTCGTGGACACCGTCGCGCAGGCAGCGCAGCAGCTTCTCGGGCGTTGTCATCTTCATGAAGCGGCACTCCGCGTCGGGCGACACAGCCTCGAAGCTGGCACGGGGGTTGGCCCGCCTCAGCTGGTGCAGTATCCCGGTCTCCGTGGCCACCAGGGCGTGGCCGTCCCCCAGCGCCTTCGCCATGTCCACCATGCCGGAGGTGGACACGACATGGGACCTCTCGGCGGGCAGGTCGCCTGTGCCTGCCAGCCACAGGGCCGTAGTGGTGCATCCGCACTCTGGGTGTATCAGGAGTTGGGCGTCCGGCTGCTCGGTCACTTTGCGGCGCAGCTCCACGGGGCTTATGCCGGCATGGACGTGGCACTCGCCCATCCAGATGTCGATCTTGCGGCCGGTGTGGCGGGCCACGTGCTGGCCGAGGAACATGTCGGGCAGG
>JAKACE010000008.1:0-11307 GCA_021821705.1 Actinomycetes bacterium
AGTGGGGCGCGGCCGGCGTTGTCAGTTTGCACAGGCCCTACTCACAGGAGGCAGCCGGTGGGCGACACAGCTCGGCACACGTCCACGGTCCACCTCGAGCTCGAGGACGGGTACCGTGTCAGAGCCGACTTCGGGAAGGGCCAAGGGGTGCTCGTCATGGACGAGCCGGCCCCGCTGGGCGAGGGGTCCGGCCCCAACGCCTCTGCCGTGCTGGCAGCGGCGGTGGCCAACTGCCTCAGCGCCAGCCTGGTCTTCTGTCTGCGCAAAGCCCATGTCGAGGTCAAGTCCCTCGACGCCGAGGTCGACGTCACCACGGCTCGCAACGAGCGGGGCCGCTTACGGGTCTGCGGGCTGCAGGTGAGGCTGCGCCCAGTGGTCGCTCCGGGCCAGGAGGGACGTGTCGAACGCTGCCTCGGGCTGTTCGAGGACTTCTGTGTCGTGACCGAGGCGGTGCGGAGCGGGATCGACGTTGAGGTAACGGTGGACGGGCTGCCGGGGCCGGCGGCCTCGACCGAACGGGAGCGGCCCGCGCCCTGAGCGACGTCGCGCCCCGGGGCGGAGCCCGGCCCGAGAGGCCGCCCCCGGCGGCAGGAAGGAGGGGACCAGGTCTTGCCGCCGCCAACGGACGGCCCTCGGGGTTGGGTTGCCCGGTGGGAGGGTGCGGGACGCGTGTACCCTCTCACCGGGCGGGGAGTGGGGCCTACTTGCCCTCTTTGGCGACGACGGAGGCCAGCTCCTGGGCCGACACCACGCCGCGGACGGTGTTGTTGAGCTTCGAGTCGAAGCCGACCATCTGGAAGCCGCTGAAGACGTTGTGGTACTTGTTGAAGTCGTCGTTACCCGAAGCGCCTTCGTAGTTGATCTTCTTGTGCTTCTCGATGAGGGCCCGGCAGGAGGCATAGGTGTAGCACTTGGTCCCGGGCGGGTCGGACACTGCCATTACGTCCTTGACCCAGACCTTGGGGTCGGTGGAGCCGGCCTTGGTCATGGCCAGTGCCGAGATGACGACGGAGTCGTACTCGTTGAAGGTCGTGGGCAGGATCGTCTTGGTGTGCCACACCTTCTGGTAGCTGTCCAGGAAGTGGTTGTAGGCCGACCCCGACGGTGAGGCCGGCAGGGCCGCGGTGAGGTTCTGGGCCGCGGTTGGGCCGAAAGCCTTGGCGTAGGCCCCCTGGGGCGCCGACTGCAGGTCGTCGCCTATCCATGGCACGTTCATGTACCCGAGCTGCTGGCCGTCGCTGAACAGAGTAGCGGCCGTCTGGGTGTCCATGGAGTCGAAGATGACGGCCGGCTTGTTCGCGAACGCCTGGGTCAGCTCGGTGCTGTAGGAGGACTGGCCGGGGGTGAGGGTGATGTCGGTGTCGATCTTGCCACCGAGGGCCTTGAAGGCTTTCTCCAGAGGCGGGACGAAGCCCTGCGAGTTGGCCGAATTGTCGAAGATGAGCGAAGCGCTCTTCCAGCCGTGATGGATGGCGTAGTAGGCCATGGCGATCGCCTCGTTGGAGTCCGACGAAGACGTGCGGAAGACGTACGGGTAGCGCATGTTGTCCAGGGTCGTCAGGCCCCCGACCATGAAGTCGACCACATCGTTGGGTTGGAACTGGCGTATCACCGCCTCGATCGTCGGGGAGAACGGCCCAACCACCAGCGTCGGGTGGCTGAGCAGGAGCTTGCGGAACGCCGGCAGGGCGTCCACGGAGTCGGCGCCGTCGTCGACGTAGACCGCCTTCATCTTGTGGCCGAGAACTCCTCCGTTGTGGTTGATCTCGTAGACGCCGACGGCAACGCCGTGGGTCCCCCACTGCGACAGCAGCGACTTCGTACCGGTGAAGGGGAACATCCCTCCTACCACCAGCGTGCTCGCAGATGCCTTGGCCTGGGGCAGGCCGTGGGCCGATGCCGTGCTGGCAGTAGCCCCTACGAGGCTGGCCAGGGCGGCCCCAGCCAGCGCGCTAGCGCGCAGCCTGGTTGCTCTCATATGTGTTACCTCCTCATATTGTTCGGTTGGAGCGCGGTGAACCTCTCACCGCGGCAGAGGGGCTCTCCCTCTCGTCACCTAAGTAGCTATGAACGACCTAGGAATATGGACGGGAGGTCGAGGGAAGCGATCTCGTCGGCTGTCCCGTTCACGTGGTTCCTCCCGGCGACGAAGATGTGCACGTGGTCGGAGTGCTTCAGGGCGCGTTCGACGTTCTGCTCCACGACGACGGCGGCCGTGTTGAGGTGGGATATCCGCTCTATCTGGTTCCACACCACGTCGGTGTAAGCCGGGCTGAGGCCGGCGGTCGGCTCGTCGAGCAGGATGACGGCGGGGTCCACCATCAAGGCCCGGGCGATGGCAAGCAGGTTCTGCTGGCCCCCGGAGAGAAAGCCGGCTTTCTTGTCGACCGCCTTGGCCAGGTCGGTGAAGATGCCCAGTACCTCCTCCATGCGCGAGCGCGGGTCGGCGCGCGAGGCGAACCCGCCCACCTCGAGGTTCTCCCTTACGGTCAGCCTCTTGAAGACGTTGTCGTTCTGGGGCACGTACACCATGCCGTGGCCCGGGATACGGTGGCCGGCCAGGTGCGTGATGTCCACGTCGTTGACGATCACCCGTCCCGACATAGGCCGCAGGATGCCCACAAGAGACTTGATGAACGTCGACTTGCCTGCGCCGTTCGGGCCGATGATCGTCGTCACGGTGCCGAGCTCGGCTGTCAGGGAGATCCCGGTGATGATCGGCGAGCGGCCGTAGCCGGCCGAGACGGCTTCAGCGCACAGTGCCGGCATCGATCACCTCGCCCAGATAGGCCTTGACCACTTGTTCGTTCTCCCGCAGCCCGCTCAGACGGCCCTCGGCCAAAGTGCGCCCCTCTGCGAGCACGATCACGTGGTCGCATATCCGCTCGACGACGTTCAGGTTGTGCTCGACCATCAGCACCGTCACGCCGTCGCGCTTGAGGTCCAGGATGTAGCCGCCGATCCGGTCGATGAGGGCCGGGTTGACACCTGCCATCGGCTCGTCCAGCAACAGGATATTGGGCTGCGCCATCACGGCCCGGGAGATCTCGAGCAGCTTCTTCTGGCCACCGGAGAGCTCGCTGGCCCGGGCGTCGCGCAGCCTGTACAGACCGTAGGTCTCCAGCAGGTCGAGCGCCCGTTCGATGTTGTCCCTCTCCTGGCGGCGCACCATACCGGGTCGGAGGAAGATGTTCCAGAGGACCTCTCCTGCCTGGTCCTTGGCCGCTACGAGCAGGTTCTCCAGCACGGTCAGGCCGCCCAGTTCCCGCGACAGCTGGAAGGTGCGCATGAGGCCCATACGGGCGATCCGGTGGCTGGGCCAGTTGGTGACCTCGGTGGCGCCGATGAACTCGCGGCCCCGGTCGCAGGTCATGAAGCCTGACAGGATGTTGACCAGGGTCGTCTTGCCGGCTCCGTTGGGCCCGATCAGGGCCGTGACCTGGCCCCTCGGCACGTCGAAGCCTGCTCCGTTGACGGCGTGCACGCCCTGGAACGCCTTGGTGACCCCCTCGCAGCGCAGGGCAGCCTCGCCGAAGGCGCCCCCGCCGGACGAGCCGATGGTGGCAGGAGATTTCATAGCCGCTATGCCTCCGGTTTCCCGGTCGCGTGGGCCAACGCAGCGGCCTCCTCGTCCAGGGTCAGGGTGGCCCCGGTGTTCAGGCGCTCTCGGGCGCCCATGCTCGCCGCCTTGTGCACCCGCTCGGAAACGAGGCCCTGCGGCCTGAACCAGAGCATGGCCATCAACAGGATGCCGATCACGGCCGCGTCCATGTACTCGATCAGCCCGGGGTGCCCGGGAATGGCAGGCAGGAAGGCCGGCAGGTGGACAAGCAGGGTCTCGACGACCAGGGCGCCTACCAGCAGCCCGATGTTGTTGCCGACCCCGCCCACCAGGATCACGGCGAACACCACAAAGGTCTCCCCCGGCAACCACGCCGTCGGGTTGAAGGAGCCGCTGAACTGCATGATCAGGCCCCCTCCGATGCCGGCGTAGAAGGAGCCGATGATCATGGACTTGAGCTGCTGGCGGAAGACGTCCTTGCCCAGAGCGGCGGCAACCACGTCGTCGTCGCGGATGGCCCGGAAGGTGCGCCCCGCCGGCGAGCGGGTGACCCGGCTCATCACCCACCACATGAGCAGGGCGATGACGCCGGTGACGCCTGCGAAGAACGGGATGAAGGAGTTGGTGTTGAGGTGCAGAACTCCGGCAAAGGGCTCGGGGACGTTGTACAGCCCGTCGGCACCGTTGAACAGGGGCACGTAGTTGTTGCACACGTCGTAGAGGACAAGTGACAGCGAGATGAGCACCATGGCCAGGTAGTCGGTGCGCAGGCGTCGCAGGGCTATCAGGGCGACGACCACGGCGAAGGCGGAGGCAGTGAGGCCGCCGACGAGCAGGTTGACCGGAAAAGGCAGGCTGAGCCCGAGGATGTAGTACTGGCCCGTGCCGGCCGAGTTGGGCAGGCTCATCACGCCCGTGACGTAGGCGCCGATGGCGACGAAGCCTATGTAGGCGAAGTTGAGGATGCCCGTCTCGCCGTACTGGATGTTGAGGCCCATGGCCAGGATGAAATAGTCGAAGAGGAAGAAGACAAGGGTGAATACGTAGTACCAGGTGCCGTTCATGACGTCGCTATGCCTTTCCCGGGCGTGCGAAAAGGCCGCTCGGCCGGACCAGCAGGGTGAGTATGAGGATGACGAAGGCGATGTCTAGCTTGTAAGCAGGGTTGATGTAAGCGGCCGAGATCTCCGTGGCCAGGCCTATGAGCAGGGCCCCGGCCATGGCCCCGTAGATACTGCCTACGCCGCCCACGATCACAGCCGCGAAGATGACGAACAGGAACAGCTCGCCGGCTGCGGGAGTGAGGTTTCCCTCGGTGATGCCGAGAACTGTCCCCGACAGGCCGGCCAGCGTGCCCGAGAGGAACCAGGTGATCGTGGTTATGCGCTTGGTGTCGATGCCGCTGGTCATGGCCAGCGACGTGTTGTCCGACATGGCCCGCATCGACTTGCCCAGCCTCGTGGTCTTCAGCAGGGTGTGCACGCCCAGCATGAGCAGGACCGCGATGCCCATGACGATGAGCTGGGCGTTGGTGAGCAGTATGGGGCCCAGGTGGTGGGCGCGGTCCATGGGCATGTTGAAAAAGCGGACGTCGGCCCCCCAGATCGAATACTCGAGGTTGAGCAGGACCAGTGACAGCCCGAAGGTCACGATGAGCACGTAGAAGGTCTTCCTGAACCGCCGGGCGAAGGGAGCCAGGATGAAGTGGTTCACCAGCACTGCAAACAGGCCCATGCCGACGGACCCGCACACCGTCGCCACCCAGATGTTCAGGTGCAGCAACTCGTTGTTGAGCGCGTACGAGAAGTAGGCGCCCAGCGCCATGAAGTCGCCGTAGGCGAAATTGATGTAGTTCGTGATCCCGAACTGAAGGCTCAGGCCGACGGCGGAGACGGCGAGGACGGACGCCGTCACCAGGCCGAACCCGACGGACAACCAGAACAGCTGCATAACCTGTCTCCCAACCCCCTTGCAAGCACTCGAGCGTCACGAACCAACACGCCGATCAGCACCGCATCACCTAAGCGACCAGCCCGTGCCGTGCTGCCGGCGCTGGGGCCGATCCGGGGATCCGGTGCGTCGAAGCCTCGGTCGACCCAAGACCGTATATATGGCCGGGCGAGCGTGCGAGCTTCGGGTAGTTGAGCAAACGTTATGCTCGTTGGGTTTGTTTTGCCCTTTCTGCTCATGCCGGCGGTCCTGCTCGGGCAGCCGGGCAAAAGGGCACAGCGGGCAGGTGCCGGGGGGCAGGTGCCGGGGGGCGAGCGCCGGGGGCAAGCGCCTGGGGGCCTCCTGGTCCCAGGCGGCTTTCTCAGCGCCTCTGTGGTGCTGCCGCCCGCCTGACGGGCTGCTCATGCCTCAGTCGTAGCTAACCAACGGGCTTAGGTCTGCCTTGACAGCAGCCGTGCCACTGGTCACACTTGCCGCAGGGAGGAACGTGCGTGCGTCGTGCAGTGAGGCACCGAAGTCTTTCGGCACAGGTGCTCGTGATCCAGTCTGCGGTCCTCTTGCTGACCTTCCTTGCCGGCTTCGCACTCGTGGTCTGGTACCAGCTGGGCCAGCTCGACCACTCCTACGAGCAGCGCGCCCTCAGCGTTGCCCAGACGGTGGCGGTCGCACCCGGGTTGGTCGACGCAGTACGGGACGGAGATCCCCACGGGGTGGTCCAGTCGATAGCAAGCAGGATCTGGCACGCCACCGGGGCCAGTTACGTGGTCGTGACCAATGCGCAGGGGATCCGCTACTCCCATCCCAACCCCAAGCTCATCGGGCTGCCCGTCTACAGCGACCCCGAGCCGGCGTCGAGCGAGCCGTTCCGCACCGGCAAGCCGTGGATCGGCATACAGGACGGGACCCTGGGGCAGACAGCCCGTGGAAAGGTGCCGCTCTTCGGGCCCCGCCACAGCATCGTCGGTGAGGTCTCCGTCGGCATACCGGTCGCCCGCGTCGAGGCCTACCTAGTCGGGGAGATCCCCACCATCGCTGCGGCCACCTCGGTGGCCCTGGCCTTCGGGGCAGCATTGTCGCTCCTGCTCACCCGGCGGCTGAAGCGCCAGACCCTGGGGCTCGAACTGGATGCCATCACGGGTCTGTTCCAGGAGCGCGAGGCGATGCTCCACGGCATCCGAGAGGGCGTGCTGGGCCTCGACACCCACAACCGGGTACGCCTGGCCAACGACGCAGCCAAGTCCATGCTCGGGCTACCACCTGACCACCTTGGCCGCCCGCTCACCGACATCCTCGGCCGAGGCCGGCTCACCGACGTCATACTCGGCCGGGTGGACGGCACCGATCAGGTAGTGCTGGTCGGCGACCGCGTTGTCGTCGCCAACCGCATGCCGGTGCGCACGGAACGGGGCGGCCAGATCGGCTGGGTGGTCACCTTCCACGACCGCACCGAGACCGAGGGCCTCATGCGGGAACTGGACGCCGTGCTCGGCCTGACCGAGGCCCTCCGGGCGCAGTCGCACGAGTTCTCCAACCGCCTCCACGCACTGGTCGGCCTGGTGGAGCTGGGCCGCTACGACGAGGCGATCAACTTCGTCACCGCCGTTTCCAACGCCCGTACGGGGCTGGCCGAGCAGCTCATGGGTTCGCTCGGCGACCCCATGGTCGTCGCCCTGCTACTGGCCAAGACCTCCGTCGCTCAGGAACGGGGCGTTGCACTGCGGGTGCTGTCCGAGCAACGCCTCGACGGTCGCCTGACCGAGGTCGGCGACGTGCTGACGGTCCTCGGCAACCTCATAGACAATGCGATCGACGCGGCCGCGCTCGGCAACAGCGAGGCGGTGGTCCCTTCAGGCCCGCGCCCGGTCGTCGGGCCGCCCGACCAGGGTGGCGCCTGGGTGGAGGCTTCTTTCGCCGCCTCCGGCTCCGACCTGCTCATCCGCGTCCGCGACTCCGGTCCCGGCGTCGAGGACGCCAACCGCGAGGCCATCTTCGTCGACGGTTGGAGCACGAAGGGCTCGCTGACCGGGGCGCGGCGCGGGCTCGGGCTGGCGCTGGTGCGCCAGATCGTCCAGCGCCGAGGGGGCTTCATCGAGATAGGAAAGGAGCAGGGTGCGGTGTTCTCAGTTCTGCTCCCGGGTTGTGTCCGGGTGGGCGCCGTAGGGGTGCCGGCATGATAAGGACGCTGGTGGTGGACGACGACTTCAGGGTGGCGTCGGTCCACGCCGCCTACGTCGAAAAGGTGCCCGGCTTCGAGGTCGTGGGCCAGGTCCACTCGGCCCAGGCCCTGGTCGCCAGCCTGGCGACGCTCAAGCCCGACCTGGTCCTGCTCGACCTCTACCTGCCCGACCAGCACGGCTTGGATATCCTCAAGCGGCTCAGGCAGGCCGGGCCGGGGACCAACAACATCGACGTGATCGTCATCACGGCCGCCAGCGACGCGGCCAGTGTGCGCTCCGCAATGCAGTGCGGGGCCTTCCACTACCTGCTGAAGCCGTTCGGCTTCCAGGCCCTGCATGAGCGGCTCATCGCCTACCAGGGCATGCGCCGCCAGCTCGTGTCACTCCAGCAAGCCGACCAGCCGAGCGTCGACCGCCTCTATTCGATGATGTCGGGACCGGGCCGGTCAGAGCCCAAGTCCCACACCCTCGAGGCGGTCGAGGAGCTGCTCGCCACTGCCGGCGACTGGTTGTCGGCCAACGAGGTCGCGACCAGGCTGGGCACGAGCCGGGCCACCTCCCAGCGCTACCTGAGCCGGCTCGAACTGGCCGGAAAGGTCTCAGTCGCCCTGCGCTACGGCGCCACCGGCCGGCCCGAGCACCTCTACCGCCACCAGGCCACCGAGCTGCCACAGACGGGCGGTGCGCTCTCTTCGAGCTCCTGAGAGCGGGCCAACCCGGCGACCTGGGGAGGGACGGTCGCGGCCCGGCCCGGCGCTCATATGAAGCCGGCGCTCATATGAAGCCCGGCTCCCGTCCTTCCTCGTCGCTGACGGACCGCTGGCAGGTCGGGCAGTACCACCGAGCCTCCAATGCCGTCCCGCACTCGTAGTGGACCGGGCCGTCGTCAGCAACGCCCGCCTGCTGGGACCCCCACCTCGCCAGCAGGCGTACTGCGCCGGCTAGTTCCCGGCCCGAGGCCGTGAGGGCGTAGCTGTAGCGGGGCGGGCGGGCCGAGTACGGGGTAGCGACCAGGATGCGCTGGCCCTCCAAGTGGCGCAGTCGTTGGGTGAGCACACTGGACGCGATGGCGCCGAGCACCTCTTGCAGCTCGTTGAAGCGCATGGCCCCGCCGAGCAGGGCGTTGACGATCAGAAGAGACCACCGGTCTCCTATCCGAGCCAGGGCGGTGTCGAGCCCGTCGACGGCTTGCTCCTGCATCCGGGCCAGTTTCGCTCCGGTCGGGACGGTACCGCCAGCTTCGTACTAACTTGCGACTTGCAAGTGACAAGTCTGGTTGATGAAGGGAGCCCGGGAATGCCGGCAGTCGACAGCATCGAAGAGGCGGTAAAGCAGGTCAGCAGCACGTTGGCGGGCAGCGTCGTCCGGATCGGCCGAGGCCCGGGGCGAGGTGGCGGGGTCGTGGTGGCCGAGGGAACGGTGCTCACCAACGCCCACAACCTACGGGGGGCTCAGACCACGGTCACCTTCACGGACGGGCGGGTCGAGCAGGGCCGTGTCGCCGGTGCCGACCCGGACGGTGACCTGGCGGTGGTGCTGGTCCCGACAACGGGCGCAACGCTTGTCGAATGGCGCAGCGAGGCTCCCGCCGTCGGGACGGTCCTGCTGGCGCTCACTGCCCCGGCGGGCGGGGGCTTACGGGTCACCGTCGGCAGGGTCTCGGCAACCGGCCGAGCCTTTCGGGGGCCACGGGGCCACCTGGTCCCGGGCGGGCTCGAGCACACGGCGCCGCTGCCACACGGGTCGTCCGGCAGCCCGGTGGTGGATAGTGCAGGCAGGCTGGTGGGCCTCAGCACGCACCGCCTCGGGGAGGGCTTCTACCTGGCTGTACCGGCCGACGCGGGACTACGCACCCGCGTGGAGGCGCTCGCGCTGGGCGAGACACCCAAGCGTCGGTACCTCGGAGCGGCTCTACTGCCCGCACCGGCGGCGCGTCGGCTCAGGGCGGCCGTGGGCCTGCCCGAGCGCGACGGGCTGCTGGTCCATGCCCTCGAAGACGACGGGCCGGCCGCCCGGGCCGGGGTGCGCCCCGGTGACCTGCTCGTGGCGGCGGGGGGGCAGGCCCTGGCCTCCCACGACGACCTGCTGCGAGTGCTGGCCGGGCTGGCGGCCGGTGACGACCTGCGGCTCGGGGTGGTGCGGGGCGCCGACGAGCTCGAGATCCGCGTCAGTTTCGCCGAGACCGGCGGCGAACAGGGGGCGGCGTGACAGAGGGCGAGGGAGCCTGACGGCGAGGCCGCGCCCGGCCTGGAGCGGGTAGGCGCGGCCGGTCCCGGGCGCACTCCAAGTGCGGCCCCTATGGGACAATGGTCGGGTGCCGTGGTTTGCCGGCTCAGCGGGTAGGAGCGACGAGCTGAACGAGCTACTTGCTCACGGCGGCGCAGCCGAAGAACTCCGGCTGGCCCTCCTACTGGCCTCGGTACTTCGCCCCCTGGTGAGGCGCAGCGTGCCACCGCGCCTGGTCGAGGCCGGACCGGTCGCCCGCTCGGCCCGCCTGCACTTCGCCGACGGGACCACTGTCCTGGTCCGCAGCCTCCGCCCAGGGGACTTGGCGGTGCTCGCAGTTGTCATGCGCCGGTGCTCGGCCAGGCCCGTGTCCTGCACCGTGGCCCCCGACGGCAGCACGCAGCTCCAACTGGTCTGGCCGGGCGGCCACCGTCCGCTCGCCATGGAGGTGCTCGGCCTCGACCAGCCCGACTGAACGCCCTTGGAGGGGTTGCAGCCCGAGGCCGCAGCCGGGTTCAGGCCGGGTCGGGAAGGTTCACGGCGGGCACGGCGTGGACCGGTGCCGTGCCTTCGGTCAGGGGAAGGCCCGGGCGACCGCTCCGGAGGGCGACGATCTCGGCGCAGATCGAGACGGCTGTTTCCTCGGGCGAGGAAGCTCCCAGGTCGAGGCCCAGGGGGCCGCGCAAGCGGCCCAGGTCGGCGGCGCTCAGGCCCGCCTCCACCAGGCGCCTGCGACGGTCGGCTTGGGTCCGCCGGGACCCCATCACGCCTATGTAACCGGCGCGGGTGTGAACGGCGGCACGGATGGTGGGCACGTCGAACTTGGGGTCGTGGGTGAGCACACAGATGGCGTCGCGCGGCCCGAAGCCGTCGCCGGCGCCGGCCAGGTAGCGGTCGGCCCAGCCGACGACCACCTCGTCGGCCATCGGGAAGCGGGCCGCGGACGCGAACACCGAGCGGGCGTCGCAGACGGTCACCCTGTAGCCGAGCAGCTTGGCCTGCGCTGCCAGAGCGGCGGTGAAACTGGCGGCGCCGACGATGAGCATCCTGGGCGGGGCCGGGTAGGTGTCGACGAACACTCCCAGCCGTCTGGCCTCGCCGGCCGGTCCCGGGCTGTAGGTGTGGACGGCACTGCGCTCGGCCGCCAGGTCGGCCAGGGCGTCCTGGGCCACCTCCGGGCCGAACAGGTCCGGCCGTTGCGGGTCAGCCGGTGCGCTGTCGCCCGCCGCCTTCAGGTCCGCTGCGGCCACGAGGGCCTTGGTCCCAACCAGGTCGGCCGGGCCCTCCACCACCTCCAGCAGGGCCACCCCGGCCCCGGCCCGGACACGGGCGGCCAGCTCGGCGACCCAGCCCGCCTGTGACGGCTCCAGCCTCTCCAGCAGCGTCCTGACC
>JAKACE010000008.1:11317-15648 GCA_021821705.1 Actinomycetes bacterium
TCGGAGCACCCGAAGACGACCATCCGGGGCGGGCCGCCGGAAGCCAGTACGTTGCGCGCCGCCTCGACCAGGGCACCTTCTACGCAACCGCCCGACGCAGAGCCGACGACTTCGCCGCTGCCGTCGAGGGCGATCGCCGCGCCGGCGGTCCTGACACCCGAGCCAACCACCTCCACAACCCGGGCCAGTGCCACCGGCTTGCCCTCGCCGAGCCAGTCGACGACGCGCTCGAGCACTTCTCTCACCGGGACGGCCCGCCCTCCGCCCCGGCCTCGTCCAGGCCCACTATGTCCTGGGGGCGCAGGGGCACACGGGCCAGGCGCCGGCCCGTGGCCGCCCTGACCGCCGCCACGATCGCCGGTGTGGAGGAAATGGTCGGCGCCTCCCCGACACCGCGCAGCCCGTACGGGGCGTGCGGATCCGCCAGTTCGAGCACCTGCACCCGCATCGGGGGTACGTCCAGGATGGTAGGGATGAGGTAGTCCGTGAACGACGGGTTCCGCACCCTGCCCGCGTCGATCTGGATCTCCTCCATCAGGGCCAGGCCAAGACCCTGGGTCGTCCCCCCGTGGATCTGGCCAATCACGGCCCCCGGGTTTATGGCCTTGCCTACGTCCTGGGCCGTGTCGATCTGGACCACCTTCACCAAACCGAGCTCGGTGTCGACGTCCACCACGGCGCGGTGGGCGGCAAAGCAGTACTGCACGTGAGCGTCGCCCTGGCCCGTCTCGGGGTCGACGTCCTGAGTGGGCCGGTGCCGCCATTCGACGGTCTCCTCCAGGGGCCCTGCCTCCAGCAGCTCTGAGAGGCCGAGGACGGCACGCTCCGGCCCGAGCACCTCACCGTGGGCCCAGCTCAGGTCGGGCTCCGGCACACCGAGGCGAGCGGCCGCCCTTGCCAACAGCCCTGCCCGCAACCGGGCGCACGCCTCCCTCAGAGCCCCGGCCGTCATATAGGTCTGGCGGGACGCCGAGGACGACCCGGCGCTGCCCACCCGGGTGTCGGCGGTCTCCAACACCACGTCGCTCAGGCCGAGCTCGCTCCGCACGACCTGAGTTTCGACGGTCACGAGCCCCTGGCCCAGCTCACAGGCGGCGCTCTGCACTGTTGCCACCGGACCGTCGGGCCCCGCTGCCAGGGACACCCGCACCGTCGTGTAGTCGTCGTAACCCTCCGAGAACCCCACGTTCTTGAAGCCGACGGCGTACCCGGTCCCCCTGACCACTCCCTCGCCATGGGTGGTGTTGGCCATCCCGCCAGGCAACAGGCCCTCGGTGGCCACGCCGGCAACAGCCGGCAACGGCGGCGGTAGGGGGGCTTGCCACACCCGCCTGAGCAGGTCGGCCACGGGGGCCGGGCTGTCCACCACCTGGCCGGTGGGCATGAGCGAGCCCTGTGCCATGGCGTTGAGCGACCGGAGCTCCACCGGGTGCATGCCCAGCTCCTCGGCCAAACGGTCCATCTGGGCCTCATAGGCGAAACAGGCCTGCACGGCGCCGAACCCGCGCATGGCGCCACAGGGCGGGTTGTTGGTGTAGAGGCCGTAGGCGTCCACGGACACGTTGGGCACGACGTACGGCCCGACACCGAGAGTGCCGGCGTTGCCTATCACCGCCCGGGTGCTCGACATGTAGGCGCCCCCGTCGAAGACCATCTCGGCCTTCACGAAGACCAGCCGGCCGTCCCGGCCGGCCCCGTGCACGTACCGCAGGCGGGCGGGGTGGCGGTGGACGTGACCGAAGAACGACTCCTCTCGCGAGTAGACCATCTTCACCGGCCTGCCCGTCCGCAGCGCCAACAGGCACAGGTGGATCTGCAAGGAAACATCCTCGCGGGCACCGAACGCGCCCCCCACTCCGGCCAGGGCCAACCGGACCTTGTCCTCGGGAAGGCCCAGGGCGGCTGCCACCTGGCGCCGGTCGACATGCAGCCACTGGGTGGCCACCTGGAGGTCCACCCCGCCGTCATCGGCCGGCACGGCCAGCCCCGATTCGGGCCCGAGGAACGCCTGGTCCTGCATCCCCACCTCGTACTCGCCGCTCACCACGACAGGTGCCTCGGCGAGCGGGTCGCCGCTACGCAGCTTGAAGTGGCGGACGATGTTGCCTGAAGGATGGACCTTCTCGGCCGTGGGCAGCATGGCCTTCATGGGGTCCACCACCGGCACGAGGGGCTGGTACTCCACGCGCACAGCGGCAACCGCCCGGCGGGCGGTCTCCGGGCTGTCCGCCGCCACCAGGGCCACCGCCTCGCCCTGGTAACGGACCTCGCCCATCGCCAGCACGGGCTGGTCGGCCACCTCCAGGCCGAAGGTCTTCTGGCCCGGGACGTCCTCGTGGGTCAGAACGCAGTAGACCCCGGCGATGCGCAATGCCTCCGACGGGTCGACCGAGATGAGCCGGGCACGGGGGTGGGGGCTGCGCACCGTTGCCCCCCAGACCATACCGTCGGCCCACAGGTCAGACGAAAAAGCAAAGCGCCCGGCCACTTTCTGCGTGCCGTCGGGACGGCGGGCGTCGTCGCCTATGCCGTTGCCGGTGCGCGCCCCCGGCGCGGCCGGTTCACGGGTTTGACCAGTTAGGGTGCTCACCGGCCCATCCCGGCTGCGGCACGGACTGCGTCGAGCACCTTTTCGTAGCCGGTACACCGGCACAGGTTGCCCGCCAGGGCCTCCCGGATCTCCAGGTCGGACGGTGCCGGGTTGTGACGCAGGAGATCCTCGGTGGCAACCACCAGGCCCGGCGTGCAGAACCCGCACTGCACTGCGCCGGCTGCGACGAAGGCCTCCTGCACCGCGCTCATCCGGCCGTCGTCGCCGAGGCCCTCCACGGTGACCACCTGGCGGCCGTGGGCCTGGCCGGCTGCCACCAGGCACGAGCACACCAGCTCGCCGTCCAGCAGCACACTGCAGCTGCCGCACTCCCCCTGTTCGCAGGCGTTCTTTGACCCCCACAGCCCCAGGCGCTCGCGCAGCACGTAGAGCAGGCTTTCGCCCTCCCAGACGTCGTCTGTCTCGTAGGGCACCCCGTTGACGTTGAGCCTAATTTGCATGGAGCGTTCAGTTCCTCATCAGGTCGGCCCAGGCCCACGACAGGGCGCGCCGGGCCATGACGGCCAGGGCGTGGCGGCGGTAAGCGGCAGTCCCTCTGACGTCGTCGATGGGGGAAGCAGACGCGGTGACAAGCTCGGCAAAACGGTCGAGCACCGGGCCCGGCAGCGGCCTCGGCCGCTGCCACATACCGGCGGCGGCGAGCTCGGCCTCCAAGAACTCCTCGGCGCCTCCGGCCCGCCGGGGGGTCGGTGCCGCCGAGCCGATACCGGTGCCCACCCGGCCCCGCTCCGGGTCCAGCGAGACGGCGAAGGAGGCCACGGCGATGACCATGGCGTTGCGCGTCCCAACCTTGCAGAACTGTTCGGGCCCCGGCGCCGGGCGCACCACGAACGCCGAGATGAGCTCGTCCGCAGCCAGGACGCTGCGCTTGGGCCCGGTGAAGAACTCGTCGAGGGGCACCAGGCGCGTCCCTCGCACCGAGGCCAGCTCCACGCTCGCCCTCCCGGCGAGCAGCGGCGGGTGGGCGTCGCCGGCAGGCGAAGCCGAACCCAGGTTGCCCCCCACCGTGCCCCGGTTGCGGATCTGGGGCGAACCGACGGTGCGCGCCGCCATGGCCAGGCCCGGCAACTGCGGGCCGAGCTCACGGACCAGCCGGGTGTAGCTGACCCCGGCCCCGACACGAAGGTGGCCGTCGGCACGGTCCCACTGCGCCAGCTCGGGGACGGCCGAGATGTCGAGCAGTGCTGCCGGCCGGCGGCGGTTGAAGTTGAGCTCGACCATCACGTCGGTCCCGCCTGCGATGGGTACCGCCTCGGGGTGCTCGGCTTTCAAAGCCAGGGCGTCCGCCCACGAGCGGGGGTAGTGGAAGTCCACTACAGCACCTCCAGGCCGAGAATGCTGCGCCAACCGACCGGGTCGGTGACGCCCTCGGTGCACAGCAGGAGCACGGTCGCCTCCGGCCCGGGCCCGCTGCCCTGCCGGCGCAGCGCCTCCAGGCCGGCCAGAGCCGCGGCACCGGTCTCGCCCACCGCCAGACCGAGGGCGGCCAGCTCCCTAACGGCACGGCGGGCATCGTCGTCGGTGACCGTGACCAGGGTCGACAGGCCGGTCGTCAGGAGCGGCCAGGCCACCTGGGAGGGGGTGGCGCAGTTGAGCCCGGCCATGATCGAGTGGTGCGGTCCGGGCACGCTGACCATCCGGCCGGCCTCGACCGAGGCCATCACGCAGTTGGCGTCGACCGGCTCGACGCCCACCACGCTCGGGCCGTCGGCCCGCCGGC
>JAKACE010000452.1 GCA_021821705.1 Actinomycetes bacterium
TGCCCGGGACGCTCCGCGCCGCCATGGTGCTCAGGGCACTGCATGGCCTCGACTACACCGAGATCGCAGGTGCGCTCGGTTGCAGCGTAGGTGCCGCCCGGGTAAAGGTGCACCGCGCCCGCCAGCACTGCGCCAGGGAGCTGCTCGGGGCCGAGGCAGTGACCCCCGAGAGGGCAGCGTGCGCGAGGGTGAGCGAGCGGGTAGCGGCGTGGGCCGAGGGCGAGCTCGGCGGAGACGAAGCTGCGGAGGTGGAAGCCCATCTCGCTTCGTGCGCATACTGCCAGCGGGCACGTGAGCGGGCCGAAACGGCAAGGAGCGCCTGGGGCCTGGTGCCCCTGCTACCCCTACCGGGCAGGAGCAGGACCATCGGCATCAGGCTTGCGGACGCCAGCTCGCAGGCCCGCTCGCCACGTCTTCATAGAGCGCGGCTGCGCCTGGCATTGACGGGCGAGCGCGACCGCCACGTCCTCGCCGCGCTGTTGGCCGTCGCAACAACCGGCACGGCGGTGGGGACGCTCTTCGGCGCGCTCGAGCCGTCGAGGCCTGCCCAACGCAGCGCAGCCGCACCCGCAGGTCACGTTGCGCCGACGCCCCTGACGCCGGCACAGCCCGCCGTCCCGAACGGCCCCTGGAAGGCCGTTACGTCGCCTTCAAGGGACAACCTCTACGCGGTCTCCTGTGCCACTGCTGGTTCGCACCTCTATTGCTACGCCGTTGGAGCAGGCGGCAGCGTCGAACGCTCCTCTGGCAACGCGACGAGCTGGGTGGCCGAACCTTCGCCGACACGTGCCAGCTTGCACGGTATTGCCTGTGCAGCCTCGCCCGCCGCGAGGCCACTGCCCATCGAATGCTTTGCCGCCGGCGACGACGGTACCCTGCTCAGGAGCCAAGGCGGCGGCCCCTGGACGATCGTGCGCACGAGCCCCCCGACCAGCTACCCCTTCAGTGCCGTTGCGTGCCAAACGGGCGGGAGCCGGTGCTGGGCGGTCGGCACGGCCGTGGCCGCCGAGTACGACCCGGCGGCGTTCGGGGGACAAGCCTGGCACCTCGTCACTGTCCTGGGCCCTGCGGGCTCCGAGTGCGGCCCGGGCGGGCCGCCGAACGCCTGCCTGCGCGGCGTCGCGGTCGGCAACGCCGACGAGCACTTCGCTGTCGGAGGCGGGGGCAACATCTACGACCAGTTCGACTACCGGGGCCAAGGCTGGTCCAACACCGTGAGCCTCGGGGCCGGGTACTTCACCTCCATCTCCTGCGGGCCCCAATCGGTCAACGGCCACAGCCATTGCATAACCGTGGGGACCGACGACAGCCTCGCCGCCGAGCGCATCTACGTCACCTTCGACAGCGGGGCCCAGTGGTCGCCGGCCAGCACTCCGCCCGAGGGCGCGCTACCACCGCTGCGAGCGGTGTCCGTGGTCGCCGGGGCACCAGCCAGCGGTCTCGCCTGGGCCGTCGGCGACCGGGGGACCATCGTCCGCAGCACCGACGGCGGGCTCGAGTGGGTAAAGGAGGTGTCGCCCACGCAAGCCGGCCTCGAGGCCGTGGACTGCCAGGCCATGGACGTCACCCGGGCGAGCCGGCTCTGGTGCGTCGCTGTGGGCCAGGGTGGCACCATCCTCGAGCTGTCATGACCGGACCGCTAGGCAACTGCGTGCTCGTCGGCGCACAGGGTGCGAGCACAGCCCACATGCCAGTGCCCGAAGGTGTAACACGGCGGGATCCTTCGGTGTCCAATCCCCGTACACGCCCGCCGGCGAAAGCCGGCCAGAGCCAAGGAGACGGAAGATGAGAGGGAGTTCCCGACGGGAACACGCACTCGGGCGGCAGGCGTCCCAGGGCCGGCCCGCGCGCCTCACGGCCTTGGTAGCGAGCGCCATGCTCCTCCTTGGCGTACCGGCCGCGGCGGACGTTGCCGCCGGGGCCACGGCGCTGTGGCCGTACACCGCCACGGTTACTGCGGGGCCGGGCGCCGGCCGGGCGGTCGACCTTGTCCCCATCGACAACATCACCATGGAGGACATCGCTGCCCGGGTAGTCGGTTCGGCGACTTTGCACGTCGCAGTGCCGGGTTCCCCCTACAAGTGCCTCGACGGGGAGAGCCTCGACGTGTTCTCCTTCGACGGGCAGATGTTCGTGCACAACGGGCTCCAGGGTGCACAGTGCACCTACGGGACTTGGGAGATCGCTCCTGCCTCGACAACGTCGCCCGACCAGGTGCCCACCATCGCGAAGGTGGCAGGGGCGGCCAACGGCACAGCCAACTTCGTCGCCTCCGGGAAGAACTTCGGCTCCCGGCCCGGCACCGTCTCTCTCATCGGTTACAGCGCCACGTCGTCGGGCCCCGTGCACCCGGCCAAGGTCCTCTACTGGTCAGCCACGACCGTGCGCTTCGCCCCCAACACACTGCCGGCCGGCAACTACGAACTGCTCTTGCTGACCTCGGCCGGGGCGGCCGCAACTGCCTCGGTGAGCTACGGGCACCTGGGGGTGACGTCGCCGTGGGTCGACGAACCGTCCCCCACCGTTCAGACCCTCAACGCCGTTTCCTGCGTGCCCGGCACCGGGCCGGCCGGGGTGCGCTCCGGCGACTGCTACGCCGTGGGGGACAACGGCACGGTACTGCTGTCCACCAACGGTGGGGTCAGTTGGTCGCTCGAGCCGTCGCCCACCAAGCTCGACCTGCTCGGGGTCACCTGCTCGGCGCTCGCACGCCCCGGGCTACAGGGCCCGGTGTGGTGCTGGGCGGTCGGTGACAGGGGCACCGTGCTGTTCACGAAAAATGGCGGCCCCTGGACGATCGTGCGCACGAGCCCCCCGACCAGCTACCCCTTCAGTGCCGTTGCGTGCCAAACGGGCGGGAGCCGGTGCTGGGCGGTCGGCACGGCCGTGGCCGCCGAGTACGACCCGG
>JAKACE010000453.1 GCA_021821705.1 Actinomycetes bacterium
CGGTCATGCCGCGGTCCTTGAACGACCCGGTGGGGTTGGCGCCCTCGACTTTCAGCCAGATTTCAGCTCCGGCCCGCTCGGAGAGCCGGGGGGCCGGCACCAGGGGCGTGTTGCCTTCCTGAAGCGTCACGACCGGGGTGGCGGCGCTGACGGGGAGGTATTCGCGATATTCCTCTATGAGCCCCCGCCACCGGGGGGCGACGCTCACGGCCCGACCACCCGCACCAGGCCGCCGATACGGCGCACGGCGTCCAGTTGGTGGATCTCGTGCAAGCAGGCTTGCATGTCCCTCTCGAGCGCCGGGTGGGTGACGAAGACGAGGTGGGCCTCGCCCTCCACGTCGCGCGCACCCGGAGCGCCGGAGGAGTGGGCCACCTGGCCCGGGGCCAACGAGCCGGCCCCGTGCGAGGTGTCCTGCTCCATCGAACGCACCGAGACGCTGTGGCGGCCCAGCACTCCGGCGATAGCTGCCAGCACCCCCGAACGGTCGGCCACGTACAGGCTCAGGTAGTAGGCGCAGCGGAGGTCGTCGATCGGCGTGAGCGGGACCTCGTACAGCTCCATCTTGCGGGCCACACCCCGGACCGTCAGGTTGTGGGCAGCATCGACGAGGTCGCCGAGGACAGCGCTGGCTGTCGGCGGGCCGCCCGCCCCCCGCCCGAGCAGCATGAGCTGCCCGACCGAGTCGCCCTCTATGAACACGGCGTTGAACGAGTCCCGGACGGCGGCCAGTGGGTGCTCCTGGGGCACCATCGCCGGGTGGACCCTCACGGCCAGGGAGCGGTCGGGACCGGCCTCGACGACGGCCAGCAGCTTGATGACGAAGCCGAGGCGGCGGGCTGCCGCCATGTCCTGGGCGCCTATGCCCGATATGCCCTCGCGATAGACGTCGCCGGCCACGACCTTGGCACCGAACGCCACGTTGGCCAGGATCGCCGCCTTGGCGGCGGCGTCGAACCCATCGACGTCGGCCGTGGGGTCGCGCTCGGCGTAGCCCAACCCCTGTGCCTCGGCCAAGGCCTCCTGGTAGCTGGCACCCGAGCTGTCCATTCGGCTCAGGATGTAGTTGGTGGTGCCGTTGACGATGCCGGTCACCCGGTGGATGCGCTCTCCGGCCAGCGACTCGCGCAGGGCCCTGATGAGCGGTATCCCCCCCGCCACGGCCGCCTCGAAGAGCAGGTCCACTCCGGCCGCAGCGGCCGCGTCCCAAAGCTCGCCGCCATGGTTGGCCAGGAGCTCTTTGTTTGCGCTCACGACCGGCTTGCCACTACGCAATGCCCTCAAGACCAGGTCACGAGCCGGCGAGATGCCGCCCATGACCTCGACGACCACGTCGATGGTGGGGTCCGAGACCACCTGGGCCGCGTCCGTGGTGAGCAGCTTGGAGAGGCCGGGCACGTCGCGCTCTTTGGCCAGGGAACGAACTGCCACCCTGGCCAGCTCCAGGCGTATGCCGGTCCGCTCGGCGATGCGCTTGGCATCGGTGACGAGCAGCCGCGCCAGGGCTGCTCCGACGTTGCCGCAGCCGAGCAGGCCGACGCGCACGGTCGGTCGGTTGGCGGGCGCCTCGTCACGCTCTGTTATGGACGCCTCTTGGGATGGATCTTGGGTCATGGCTATGACTGGGCAGGCTAGCCAGCCCGGGAGGGGCCCGGCCACCAAGGCCGGACCGGCACCGCCGACCGGACCGGCTACGGCTCCAGGGCCATCAGGTCGGCGTAGGTCTCGCGTCGCACCACGACGCGCCAGGCGCCGTCGGCTACGAACACGACCGGCGGGCGCGGCACCTTGTTGTAGTTGGACGCCATGGAGTGACCGTAGGCACCCGTGACGGGAGTGGCGAGGATGTCACCCACGGCCAGGTCCGATGGCACAGAGGCGTCGCGCACGAGCAGGTCACCGGACTCGCAGTGCTTGCCTACAACGGTCACGGTGCGCGGGCGTGGGGCAAGCACCTCGCGGGGCAAGAACGCCTCGTACCCTGACCCATACAGCACGGGCCGGGGGTTGTCGCTCATCCCGCCGTCGACGCTCACGTAGGTGCGCAGGCCGGGTAGCTCCTTGACCGTCCCCACCCTGTAGCAGGTCAAGGCGGCGGCGGCGGCCACGGCACGTCCGGGCTCGGCCGAGACAACGACATGGTCGGCGATGCCCGCCGCACGGGCGGCACGCCTCACCGCACCTGCCCACTGCGAGATCGTGGGCGCCTCCTCCCCCCCGACGTAGGCAACGCCGAGGCCTCCGCCGACGCACAGCTCGTCGAGGCCCAGGCCGCTGAAGAAGGGGCCGAGCACCGACAGTTCCTTGTCGAAGCTCTCCAGGGAGAAGATCTGAGAGCCGATGTGGGCGTGGACACCCACGAGACGGGCGCCGCTGCCCGGGCGCGACAGGCGTTCGACCGCCTCCATGGCGGCGCCGGAAGCCAGCCCGAAGCCGAACTTCGAGTCGTCCTGACCGGTCATCACGTACTCATGGGTGTGCGCCTCGATACCGGGTGTGACACGCACCAGGGCCCTGGGGAGGGTGGCGCCGGTCGCTCCAAGGGCGTGCAACGATGCCAGCCTGTCGATCTCGTCGAAAGAGTCGACGACGATGCGGCCGACGCCGGCGCTCACCGCCGCCTCGATCTCCTCTACGGACTTGTTGTTGCCGTGCAGAACGAGCCTCTCGGCCGGCACTCCGGCGGCCAGGGCCACAGCCATCTCGCCACCGGTGGCAACGTCGATACAGCAGCCTTCCTCGTATGCCAGGCGAGCCATGGCCTTGCACAGGAAGGCCTTCGACGCGTATGCCACCCGGCTGCCGAAGGCCTGCCTCGCCTCACGGCAGCGTGCCCGCAGGTGTTCCTCGTCGTAGACGAACACCGGGGTGCCCACCTCTTCGGCGAGCTCCTCGCCGGCCACACC
>JAKACE010000454.1 GCA_021821705.1 Actinomycetes bacterium
CCCTGGCGCGCGGCGCATCGTCCGCCACGTCCTCTGGGCCGTGCCCTTCGGGTCGTCGGGACCCGAGCCGTACCCACCTTCGTTGCGTCGCCGGCGCATGGCGTCAAAGGGGCCAACGGGTCCCGCCCACCGGCACGGCGAGCTGTGCTTCACAGCGTGGTAGACGGCCAGGTGGCCCCCGTTCGCGTCCGACGGAGGCCCTGGGTCGGCCAGCATCGCCGTCAGCGCCATCCGCGCAGCGTCGTACAAAGCGCGGTAGGCGAGCGGTGAGCCCCTGGGCAGGGCCAGCTGGCCGACCGGCATCAGGTTGAGGCCGGCTTGCGCCACGAGGCGGTCAGCAAGGTTGCGGTCCGGCGTGATCGGCTCAAGCTCACGGAGCCCGAGCACCCCCTCGACCTCGGCCCGGCCCTTGCCCCATGGGGCCACGCTGCCCTACCCCCGGCCTCCCCCAGTCGGAGCGCCAGCATCGGACGCGAACGGACCGTGGAGACAAAGGCGCTTGGGCCCACCGCACCCCAGCTCTCGCGGCTAACTCGCCGCACATTGACTTCTCGGCAGAGGATCCCTTGAGCCGTTCTGGCCCGTTCTTCCAGTTCTCCGCGGTCGGCGGTGCCTATAACGAGCACGTCTATGTCATGGGGGACAGGCCCGGGCCCGCCGGCGTAACGAGCCGCCCAGGAGCCGTAGATGTAGGCCTCCTCCACGCCGTCGATGCCGCTCAGAGCCTCCGTCAGGACTGGCAGGGACCCATAGGTGACCGCCAGCAGGTCGGTCAGGGGGCGGGCGAGGAGGGCCTCTGTCGCTGCTCGAACCAGCCGTGCCTGGCCCCTCCGAGACTCTACGGCGAACCCCGTGCCGACGAGCCTCGAGGCACTGCCTGAGCAGGGCTTCCCTCTCGGCCTGGCTCAGCCGGACGAAGCCGTAGTCAGGTTCGGGGGCGGCGAACAGGGGGTGAGCTGGGTCGCCCTTCCCGGTCCGCTCGTGCCAGTTGCGCACCATGCGCAAGTTGTACGAGGCCGCTGACAGGCCGGCCACGATGTTGACCCAGGCGATCCCGGTGAAGCGGAACTGGCCCCTGCGCAGGTTCTCGGTTCGGGTGTTCTTCCTGTTCCCGTAGCTACCCTCGACGTAGGTGCGCTTCTCGTAGACCCTCCTCCATTTCTCGCTGCCCCAGTAGGAAAGCTGCATGAGTTTGCGTACCAAAGCTGGGGGCACTACCACCACGCTCGACTGGGTGCAGCATCTAGGCAGGGGCTCGCCGTCGCGCTCGGCGTCAGGGGGCCGGTCGACCATAGGCAGGCCAAGCCTGAGGGCGGCCTAGACCGTGCCGCCCCTGAGGGGGCAGCCCGCCATCCCGGCCAGGGCGGGGCACTTCACGCGGTGGCTCCCGTCGGCGCCGTACGCGCTCACCCGGGGCAGGGCGAAGTGCTCACGACGGTCGATCTGTTCGTTGAAGGCGTCATGTTTGCTCTTCGGCTCGTTCGGCCCGGGGCGCAAGATGGTGCCGAGGTCCTCTGGGGTACCAGGGCAGTGGGCCGACCCGGCAGCCCAGCGGGCCCGCTCTTTGCCCTCGGTGAAACCGTGCTCGTCGGCCCGGAGGGTCAGGTGCTGGTTGACCCCACGGGCGAAGAGCTGGTCCCACCACCGTTCGACCTCTTTGTAGTGGTAATGCCTGTCGACGACCAGGTGCAGGACGCGTTGGGCAGCCCCGACCACGAAAAGATGGCCCCTGTTCGCCCACCGCTCTGCCGAGCGGGCGTTCGAGCGGTCGATGATGGCAAGGCTCACGTCCACGACGTCGGTGCCCGCCGGCGTCACTTCGAGGCGGCGGATGAGGCGGGGTTCCTCGCCGGCCTTTTGGCGCGAGCCCGGGCACTGGACCAAGGTGTGCTCCTCGTAGCCGAAATACCTCTGGTCCTCCCCGTGCTCGCGGGAATGGACCAGAAGGGCCCGATGCGCGATACTCGCCACGACCCGAGGAGGTGCAGCCCGATGAAAGCCGACATCAAGGGCACTACGATGCCGGTGCTCGAGGTGATCCTTGACCCTGGCGAGCAGGTGATCTCGACGCACGGCTCGCTGTCATGGATGTCCCCGAACCTGCAGATGTCCCAGACCACGAGCACTGGCACCAAGCACGGGGGCCTACTGTCGGGCTTCAAGCGCGCGCTCGGGGGCGGGGGTATATTCCTCACGCGCTACGAAGCCCAAAGCGGCCAGGCGATGGTGGCCTTCGCCGCGAAGCTGCCGGGGCGGATCCTCCCTATCGACATCGCACCCGGGGCAGGTTTCTTCGTTCATCGCCACGGATGGTTGTGCGCCACTCCCGGTGTCGAGCCGAGCGTGGGCTTACAGCAGACCTTCCGCGGCGGCCTCTATGGAGGGGACGGCTTCATCCTCGAGCGCCTCGAAGGGCAGGGCACCGCGTGGGTGGAGCTGGCAGGGGAGGTGGTCTCCTACGAGCTCGCCGCCGGCCAGAGCACCCTGGTGCACCCCGGGCACATCGGGGTGTTCCAGGACAGCGTGAGCTTCCAGATCACCCGGGTACCGGGTATCGCCAACATCCTCTTCGGCCAGGACGGGTTCCACCTCGTGGCGCTCACCGGCCCAGGGACCGTGTGGCTGCAGAGCATGCCCCTTCCGGTCCTCGCACACGCGCTGTCCCCCTACCTCGCCCACGAGGCGACCGCCGGGGCAGCTTCAGGTGGCCTCGCCGGCGGCCTGGCCGGAGGGGCGATCGGGGACCTGTTCGGCAAGAACGTCTGAGCGGCGCACCAGTTGCCGGCGAGAGGAGCTGGCCAGGCTGTGCCCGGGCGAACAACCAAAAGCCCTGTAGTACCCAGCGCCGGCACAGAGCTGTGCGACGCGAGGTGTGTAACCGCCAGGCGGTGGGCACGTGATCTTCA
>JAKACE010000455.1 GCA_021821705.1 Actinomycetes bacterium
GGGTGGGAGCGGGCCGGTGATGGCCTGGGTGGGCAGGCGGTTGCCGGCAGACCCGTCCACCATGAGACCGGCGCCGAGCGCCACCGCTGCCACGGCTGCCACGGCCAGCGCCCGACGGGCCCAGCGGCGCCGCTCGCTTCGCTCCCCCCACCGAGGTTCGCCGACGGCGGGAGCTCCTTCTTCGGAGACAGAACCGTCGGCGAGGCTTGACACGACGTCGATGACCCGGCGCTCATAGGTCGTTCGCAGGGCCAGGTAGTCGGTCTCGGTGAGGTCCCCGGCCGCCCGCTCCACCTCGAGGTCGTCGAGGGAGGCGAGGAGAAAGCCCCTCTCGTCAGCCAGGCCGATCCGCTCCTCGTCCACAGGTTCTCCTCAGCTTTGGCGTGCCTGTTCGAGCAGGGCGCGCTCCTCCGCGCTGAGGGGCGCGACCGAGCGGGGCCGCCAGCGGTAGAACGCGACCGCCAGCCCGCCCAATGCCGCCACCGCGGCGGCTACCGGCAGCACCCACACCAGGCCGGTCAGCCCACCCGCCGGTGGCCGGAGCAAGATGCCCGGGCCGTAGCGGCTCTCCAGGTAGGCCTCGATCTCGCCCTGGCTCTGGCCGGCGAGCAGGCGCTGGCGGATCGTGGCTCGCACTGCGGCTGCCGTCTGGGTCGTCGAGTGGTCCGCCGTCTCGTCCTGACAGGAGGGACAGCGCACCTGGCTGGCAATCGCCGCCACCTTCTGGTCCAAGGTGATCCGGTGGCCACTCGCCAGCGCGTCGTAGCCGAGCGTGCCGCCGACGGCGAGGATCATGGCCCCCCACACGAGAAGAAGGCCCAACCGGCGCCGTGGCGCGGAGCCAGCGGGCAGGGGGGCAGGGTCGGTTGGCTCGGCCATCTCAGCCTGGTCCGGTTGCGGCCAGGACCGGCTGCTCGGCCACTGGCACGCCGCCGGGGGCAGAGGCCGGGGCGGTGGGTCGGCGTCGGCGACCGGGGAAGGCCGCCAGTGCCGCGCCGAGGCCCATGACCCCGCCGCCGATCCAGATCCAGACGATGAGGGGCTGGACGACGACCCCGATGACGGTCGGGCCATGCCCGACGGGGCTCGAGTCGAGGGTGAGGTAGACGTCCTGGGTGGGCCCCGAGTCGATGGCCGGCGTGCCGATGCCCTCAAGGCCGCCGCTGAATACGCTGACCGCGGGGTAGACGATTGGCCCGCCATCGAGGCGCAGCTTCGCCTCGAGGGCGCTGCGGTTGGGGTAGTTCCGGGTGCGGGTGCCGAGGTAGCTGATGGTGTGGCCGTCGAAGCGGGCCGTCTGGCCCGGCCGCAAGCTGAGCTGGCCTCGTTGGCCGTAGGCGGCGCTGGCGGCGAGAGCCACCGCCATGATGGCGACCCCGAGATGGACGACCATCCCGCCGTTCACCCGGCCAACCAGTCCCCGCCAGCCCTTCTGGCGGGCCGACAGGGCGAGCTGGCGCAGTGCCGAGACGGCTACCACCGCCCCGAGCCCGAAGGCGGCCACGGCGGGGAGGTCGTGCAGGCCCGCTGCGCTCGTGGTGACCACGGTGGCGACTCCGGCCGCCACCGGCCAGCGCAGGCGGTGGAGGAGCACCGTCCCGGTGGCCTTGCGCCAGGGCAGGGCCGGGGCGACGGCCATCAAGAACAGCAAGGTCAGGACGATCGGCATGGTCATGGTGTCGAAGTACGGCGCCCCCACCGACACCGTCTGGTGGTGGACGACCTCGATCACGAGGGGAGCAACCGTGCCGAGTAGCACCACGAAGGCGAAGGCGCCGAAGGCCAGGTTGTTGGCGAGAAAGGCGCCCTCCCGGGACAACGGCGAGTCGATGGCGCCCGGCGAGCGCAGCTGCTCGCCCCGCCAGGCGATGAGGCCGACAGCTGACACCATGACGATCCCGAAGAAGCCGAGGATGACCGGTCCGACCGAGGAGGTGCTGAAGGAGTGCACCGACTCGATCACCCCCGAACGGGTGAGGAAGGTGCCGAAGATGGTGAGGGCGAAGGTGGCGAGCACGAGCGAGAGGTTCCAGACCCGCAGCATCCCCCGGCGCTCTTGGACCATCACCGAGTGCAGGTAGGCGGTGCCGGTCAGCCAGGGCAGCAGGGCGGCGTTCTCGACGGGGTCCCAGGACCAGTAGCCACCCCAGCCGAGCACCTGGTAGGACCAGAACATCCCGAGCACGAGGCCGAGGGTGAGAAACCCCCAGGCGAACAGCGTCCAGCGTCGGGTCTCGAGCAGCCATCCCTCGCCGAGGCGCCCGGTGATGAGCGCGGCGACGGCGAACATGAAGGGCACGGTGAAGCCGACGAATCCCAGGTAGAGCATCGGTGGGTGGAAGGCGACGAGCGGGTTGTTCTGGAGCAGCGGGTTGGGGCCGGGGCCGTTGGTCGGTGCCGGGCCGGGCAGCGTCCGGAACGGGTCAGCCGCGCCCACCATCATGAGCCCGAAGAAGAAGGCGGCGACCGCCAAGCCGACGAAGGTGGCCCAGGCGACGAGCGGGTCGGTGGCCCGGCGGCGAAAGTGCCAGGCGACCACCGCCAGGTAGCCGGCCAGGATCAGCGTCCACAACAACAGCGAGCCCTGCAGCGCCGACCACATCCCGGTGATGCGGAACAGCAGCGGCGTGCCGAGCCCGTCGTTCTGGGCCACGTAGGCGAGGGAGAAGTCCCGGGTGACAAGGGCGTGCTCCATCGCCCCTGCGGCCCCTGCGGCGGCCAGCAGGACCAGCCAGGGGTAGCTCTGCCCGCTGCGCAGCCAGTCTTGGTTCCCACGAGCCAGGCCCAATCCGAGCGTCGCCATCCCGACGAGGGCCGCGACCAGGCCGAGCAGCACGGCGCTGTGGCCGATGGCGGCGTTCATCGACGCTCCCACCACGCGCTGTTCGAGGAGCGCCGGTG
>JAKACE010000456.1 GCA_021821705.1 Actinomycetes bacterium
AGGTTGACACATCCCATCTCGTCCATGACCGGCGCCAGCCGGGCAGCCTCCGCTGCGAAGTCGATGGGCCTCTCCGGGACGTAGACGCCGTGGACATCCCAGCGGCCGGGATCGACCAGGCCGGGCACCTCGGTCTCGGACCTGGCCCACCCGTGGTACTGCGCCGCCGCAGCGGCGGTGAGCCATCCGCAGTTGCGCCCCATCACCTCGTGGACCACCAGCATGCGGGGGTTGGCCGAGTGCTCGGCCACCACGTGCTTGGCAAACTCCGCCGATTGCTCGGCGGCGGTCAGCGCACCCAGGCTCTGGCGCACCGGCACGATGTCGTTGTCGATGGTCTTGGGCAGGCCGACGACCGTCAGGCTGTAGTCGTGCTCCGCCAGGTAGGCGGCCAGGTCGGCGGCCGCCGTGTTGGTGTCGTCGCCGCCGATCGTATGCAGTACATCGACATGGTCGTCCGCCAGGCGCCGTGCTGCGACCTCCAGGGGGATCTCGTCCGGGCCGACCAGGCCCCGCCGCCGGCAGTCCTCGACATTGGTGAACTTCACCCGGCTGTTGCCGATCGGGCTGCCACCGAGGTTGTGAAGGCGCTCTGCCGCCGCTCGTGTCTCGGGGCCGATGGCCACCGCACCGCCCTTGAGCAGCCCGGCATAGCCGTCGCGGTAGGCGACCAGCTCGACCGCCGGATCTGCCGCCGTCCACGCGCTTATCAGTGCCCCGACAGCCGACGAGAGGCAGGGGGCGAGGCCCCCGGCGGTGAGCATGGCAACCCTGCGAACTGTCATACCGGTCCTCCTGTCCAGTCGCCGCAACTGCGGCTTCGTAGGGACCTCCGGACGAACCGGCCCACTTCGCCTCCGGCATGGCCCGTCGTAGGCCCGGGCCCAATGGTAGCCCTGGCCCGCGGAGGCCCTGCAAGCACTGCCGGACGTAGGGACCGGGGCCCGAAGTCCCCTCGGGTGAACGGGCGTTGGTCCCTTACCCGGCCCCGTCGTCGCCCCTAGAGGCCGGCATCCCTGCCTCCGCACCGGCCCCTGCGCCGGCGGGACGCAAGGGCTCTGCTGCTACGACAAGCAACCTTTGCCCTCTTGGGCACTGTACCCGCGGGTCCCGGCGTGGCCTCTCGTGCCCTCCGAACAGGGCAAAGGTGGCTGGAGGCAGCGCTATGCCGCGATCATCCTGGGCCCTCGTTCGGACAGCGCCCTCCACCCCAACACCGCCGCAGTGAAAAGTGCCACACCTGCAGCCGCAAAGGCCGGCCTGGCTCCGAGGGCCGTAGCCACCAGGCCTGTCAGCAGGCCGGTCAGAGGGTTCATACCGGGTAGTGCCATCGTCCACACGCCCATGACACGGCCGCGCAGGTCCGGTGTGGTGCGCACCTGGACCATGGTGTTGGCGAGGGCGATGAACCAGATCGACAGGAAGCCGGCCACCACCAGGGCGGCGACCAGGAAGCCGAAAGCCGGGGCCATGGCTCCGGCCACGACCACCAAGCCGGTGGCCATGCAGAGGAGGCGCACCCGCCTGGCACTGGGCCATACCGAGCCGGCCGCGGCCGTGAACGCACCGACAACCGCTCCGACGCCGAAGGCCGCCATCATCCCGCCGTAGGCCCCGCCCCCCATGTGGAACACGCGCGTCGCCATGAGAGGGAGGGCCACCCCCATGTTGAAGAGCATGCCGCTCGCCACGGCCATGAGCAGGGTCGCCCGCACCAGCGGGGTGCGCAGGCTGTAGGACAGCCCGGCTCGCAGGTGCCCGCTGGCGGCGCGCGCCGGTGCCCGTGCCAACCGGCCCGGCTTCACCAGCAGGACCAGGACGGCAAAAGGAGGGACGAAGCTCGCAGCGTTGACGACGAAGCAAGCCCCCACCCCGGCGGTGGCGAGCAGGGCGCCCCCCACGGCCGGGCCGAGCACCCGCGAGGTGTTGAGGACCACCTCGTTGAGGCTGATGGCGCTGCCCGTGCGACCCGTGCCCACCAGTTCGAGCACAAAGACCTGGCGCGCCGGCTGGTCGAAGGCCATGACGGTGCCTCCGGCCACGGCGAAGGCGAACACCATCCAGGCCCGCACCGCCCCGCTGAGGACGAGCACCCCCAGCGCCAGGCTCGAGCCGAAGAACAACGACTGGGTCAACAGCAGGAGCCGCCGGTGGCTGACCCTGTCGACGATGCTGCCGGCCCAGGCGCTGAGCACCAGCACGGGCGTGAAGGTGGCCGCCGTAAGCGCCCCGAGGTCGACAGCGCTACCTGTGAGGCGCAGCAGCAGCCACGCCTGGCCAACGGCCTGGGTCATGGTGCCCGACGCCGAGAGCACCTGGGAGACGAACCACCACCGGTAGGTCCGCTCGCCCAGAGCTGCGAACGCATGGCGCAGGCTGCTGCGCCCGTGGCCCGGCTCGGTTGCCCCGCCCCCTGTAGCTGGACCGGGCCGGTGCCCCCCGTCCGGAGTGCTGGGCCGGTGGGCCCTGTCGGGATGGCCGGGCCGGTGCCCCCCCTCGGGTGGGCGGTCGCCGGGCGCGTCCGTGCCGGGAACGGGCACAGCCGAAGTCATCCCCCAGAGCCTATGGGCCCCTCCCCCGCCCCGCGTCCATTATCGGCGGCCCGAGCCTCACTGGGGCCCCGGCCTCCACGGCCGGCCTGGCCCCAAGTTCACGCAGGCCCGGCTCAACAGTCATGGCGGCCTCGCTGGCTCAACGGTCACGGCGGGCTCGGCTCGACGCTCGAGACCGGCTTGACCTCCGGGAGGGCCCGGCTCACAGACCTCCCCCGTTGGAGGAGACAGCCGTGGTGAGCTGGCTCGACATGGCAGACGCGGCCGCGGCGGGGCTCTCGGAGCCTGCCAGCGCGGAGTTCATGTTGGTGTAGATGGCCTGGGAAATCTTCGGGTAGTTGGGGTTTT
>JAKACE010000457.1 GCA_021821705.1 Actinomycetes bacterium
TACCACGCGCATCGCCGCGTCGGAGAGGTGCAAGAGTGCTACTGCCATCTCCGGCACCACGCGCTCGTGCTCTCTGTGGCGGCGGGCCATATGGGAGGGATCGGGATGCGGCGCTCCGACCTTGAGCACCCTGCGTAGACTGCGTTAGGCAGGCCTGGTTGCCGACTTGGGCACACCGAGCAACGCAGTACGCTCTCGTCGTGCACGCCGGCCTTTGCTCCCCGTGGGCGTTCCCAGTGCCGTCAGCAAGTCGGCTACCCCTGGGCGCCGCTGCCAGCAGGCGACCGCCCGAAGCGGCGGCGCAAGCGGCCGCCCCCGTCCGGCCGCAGTGGTGACAGCGTCGGCGACGGCCAGTCCGTTCTCCCAGCCCGGCTATGGCGTCCGCTTCGACTGGGGCCTGGCCGGGGCGGCTGAGCTGTCCACGGCAGCCGGTGCCACTGTCGTAGTGGACGTCTTGTCCTTCTCGACAGCGGTAACGATTGCGGTGGGGAGGGGTACCGTCGTCTACCCGCACCAGTGGCCCTCGCCGGACGCCGCACCCTTCGCCGCGGAGCGCGGAGCCGTGTGCGCTGTGCGCAGGCGCCTGGTGGACGCCGACCATCCCTGGTCCCTCTCGCCGGCCCACCTGCTCGCCGCCCCGGCTGTCGAACGCCTCGTGCTGCCTTCTCCCAATGGCTCGACGATCGCCGCCGCCGCTACCGGCACCGTGCTCGTGGCCTGCCTGCGCAATGCGGGCGCGGTTGCCGGCTGGCTATTGGAACGGGGGTTCGGCGCGCCGGGCCGACCGGTGTCGGTGGTGGCGGCGGGGGAGCGCTGGCCGGACGGGGCCCTGCGACCGGCTCTCGAGGACCTGCTCGGGTCCGGGGCCGTTATTGCCAGCCTTGCCGGCGGGACCGGTGGCAGTCGTCGTGGTGTCGCCGGCGAAGCCCACGGCTCCATCTCGCCGGAGGCGGCTGCGGCAATGGCGGTTTGGCGAGCGCACTGTGCCGGGCTGGTGGCCGCTATGAGCGCCAGTGCTTCGGGGCGAGAGCTGGCCGAGGCGGGTTACCAGGAGGACGTCGCACTGGCGTCCGAGCTGGACGTCCAGGGCCAGGTCCCGCTGCTGGTGGAGGGTGCCTTCATCGACGTCGCGACGAGACCAGGGGCTGAGGGCGAAGGCGCTGCGGCCGGCGCCCCGGGGACAGGGCCGGTGCCCTGACCATCAGTGGTGGGACCGTCCCGGCGGAGGGGGTAGCGGTATATTTGCGTGCCAGGCCGGCTGAGCGGTTGGCCACGGGTGCAGCTCCCGGGGGGTTGGAGGTGGTCATGGGCAACGGTCGACAGCGAGCCACCCTCGACAGGGCGCCCGAGCGTGCCCGGCACGGCCAGGCGGGCCGGCCGCCCCGGCGGGCGGGTGCTCATGCCCACCAGCTCGACCCGGCCTCCCGCAGCGTCATGACGATGCAGCGGGCCCTGGGCAACCAGGCGACCGTGGCCCTGCTCGAGGCCGGTGGGGGCGCAACCCCGGCCAACCTTGTCTCCCGCCTCGGCGGGCACAACGGCGTCGTCCACCGTCTCTGGGACGCCAAGCGGTTCAAGGACGCCACCGCCGTCGGCCTATTCAGCTCCCGCAGCGACGCCGTCAAGGCTATCGACGGTTGGCTGGCCGACTACCACCGGCTGGTGAAGGCAGGCGACTCGACGCTCAAGCAGCGCGAGGCCTTGGCGTACAAGATGGTCTGGACGGCCGAGAAGTGGGTCGAGGCCAATCCCCCCGACCCGAAGGCTAAGAAGGACGCGAAAAACCCGAAGCCCGGCATGGCGGATTTCCTCGACGACGCCGTAGCCGAGCTGGGCTCGGTCCGCCAGCAGATCGCCTCGCAGAGGGCGGCGCTGCTCGACTCCCACCTGACCGATACCGGCGACAAGCACTGGGGCAAGGTCACAACCGCCTACGGCGGGGGCGAGTCCTCCAAGTTCAGCGGCCTCAAGCAGCAGGAGCTCGACAAGACACTCAAGTCCTGGTCCAAGATCAAGCGTCTGAAGCTGGCCGAGCTCAAAAAGTACGTAGCCGAGAACGCGCAGTGGGACAAGCGCAGCGACCTGACCGACGACCAGCGCGACGTCGTCCGCGCGCTCCTTCCAATCGCCGACAGCGGTCCCAACTCCGCGTTCCTCACCAAGGACGTGGCCGCGCTGACTGCCAAGAGGGTGCCGCTGGAGCTGGCCAGGGACCTGGAGGCCTACGCCAACGCCGTAGCCACCAAGGCTCCCTTCACCCTGGACCCGGTGCCCGAGGCCAAGACGGCCGCCAGGTACGGGCGCAGTATCCGCAAGCTCCTGACCGGTTTCCCCGACTGGGTGCTGAAGACCGCCCTCGACGACTTCGAGTTCCGCAAGCTGGTCGTGTTCGGCTACGTGGACGACGTGGTCGCCTACTACACCTCCGCGACCAAGCCCACCTTCCAGGCCGACGGAGGGGCGGACTTCGAGTCCTACACTGCGTTGCGCCTCGAAGGGGGCGACCCGGCCAGCTATGCCGGCACCGAAATAGCAGGCCACATCCGCAACTTCCACCGCTTCGACAAGCGCGCCCTGGACCAACTGGTTGCCAATTACAAGGACAAGTCCCAGACCAAGCCGCTCACCCTCGTCCTGCAGTCCGCCATCGACCACAGCGGCGCGTTCCACCGTGACCCCTATTTGACGGCGGTCATCGAGAAGCCCGAGATCCTTACCCTGGTTGTGGAGGGCGGTGAGACCCTGGCCGCCTACCAGAGCGAGATCGTCCCGCTCGCCGCCACCTACGGTATGGGGGGCAAGCTCCAGCAGGTGATGTTCGCCGGCCACGGCGAGTCGAAGTCGATGGAGCTGGCGGGCGGTGTCCGAGAGGGCCGGGACGGCCGGGTCGCCCAGTA
>JAKACE010000458.1 GCA_021821705.1 Actinomycetes bacterium
CACCCGGACGCCGAGGTGGTCCGATCCCTGCCAGGACTGGGGACCGTCCTCGGAGCCCGGGTGCTCGGAGAGTTCGGCGACGAGCCGAACCGGTATGGCACCGCCAAGTCTCGCAAAAACTATGCCGGCACGTCGCCGATCACCCGGGCATCGGGCACCAAACGGGTCGTGCTGGCCCGCTACGCCCGCAACCAGCGCCTCGCCGATGCCATCTACCTGTGGGCGTTCGCTGCCCTCACCGCCTCACCCGGCGCGCGGGCCTTCTACGACACGCGCCGGACCGCCGGCGACACCCACCACGCCGCCCTGCGAGCCCTCGGCAACCGTCTCGTCGGCATCCTCCACGGCTGCCTCGAACACCACACCATCTACGACGAAACAGTCGCCTGGGCCCACCGCCAAGAAAAACTTCCCGCCGCCGCTTGACAAGTTGGAGCCGTGGGATGTCTAGACCGGGGGCACCGACTGGCGGCCGGAGACGGCGGCCCGGTGGGGCGGCTACCCTGCCGGCGAGGCCGTCTAGGGCCCCGACCACCTCCCGGGCCGGCATGGAGCCTGTCGCGGTCACGATGGCCTCACTTGCCGGCCAGTACCCCCGCCACCCACTGTGCGAGAGGGGCGGTGGCCTCCGGGCTCACCGGTCCCCGGGCGGTCCTGCGGTAGCCGTAGGGACCGCGCCCGGACGGGTCCGGCCTCAGGATGTGGTTCAGGCCGGGCGGGACCTCCCCATTGAACGGGCCCTTCACCAGGCGGCCTATGCCAGCCACGTCCTCGGGTGGTACCTGGAAGTCCATGCCCCCGGTCAGAGCCAGGACCGGCACCCCGACGCGGGCCAGTATGGGCGCCGGGTCGTGCTCGATGAACTGGCGCCACCAGAGGGCGTTGATGCGCGCCCCCCGCAGGCGCTGGTCGTCCTGGTCCAGGCTGCGCAGGTCGGCCATGCGCTGAGCGTGGATCCGGGCCGGGCTGTTGCCGGTGAGGCGCATCACGGCACGGGCACGGCGGGGGAGTGCCCCGGCCAGCCGCTCGACCTGCCAGTCCAGGACCTGCTCCACCGGCCGGGCTGGGCAGCAGTACAGGGCGCAGGCCGCGACCGACGCCTCGGCGGCCAGGTCGGCAGCGTAGAGGGCACCCTCGCTGTAGCCCACCGCCAGGAGGGGCAACCCCGGCAGCCGGGCCGCCAACCAGTCCCGGGCGGCCCAAGCGTCGCCGGCGTTGTCCGTCATGCCGGCGTCGAAGTACTCGCCCTCGCTGTTGCCCGTGCCGCGCTTGTCGTAACGCAGGGTGGCGACGCCCGACAGCGCCAGAACCCCGGCGAGAGCGGCCGTCACGCCCGTGCGTAGGCGCCCCAGGTCGCTGTTGCGGTCCGCCCTACCCGAGCCGGCGAGAACGAGCGCGCCTGCCCTGGTGCCCGGCGGCTCCAGGTAGGTGCCGGCCAGGCGCACCGGCCCGTTGCGGAAGTGGGCCTCGCTGCCCGGCGGGGCCGGGCGCCTGAACGGGCTCAACCACCGACGCCGGAGCTCAGGCCCGGAAGTCGGCCGGGCGTTCGGGGGTCGCCTGGGCCAGCGCCCTGCGCACGCCCTCCGCGTCGAGGTCGGCGCCGTAAACCGGACGGCCGGGCTGCTGGCGCCAGGAGTCGTCGAGCCCACCTGCGTCCACACCGTCGAAGCCGAGCTGGTCCAGCAGGTCTATCACGACCTGCTTGGCCCGGGTGTCGTCGCCGGCGACAGGCAGCGCTATCCGACCGGGGGTGCCGGAGGGCTTGCCGTGGGTCAGCAGGTGTGCGGCGTAAATGCCGTTGAAAGCCTTGACCACGGGATGGCCGAGCTGTTTCTCCACCCATCGGCTCTCGGTCATGCCGGTCTCGATCTCATCGATCCTGCCGTCGCGCTGGCGCGGGTAGTAGTTGCCCGTGTCCACCACCACGGCACCGGGCGCCATGCCGTCCAACAAGCCGGCCGGCAGGTCCGGGACCGCCTTCTCGGGGACAGTCACGATCACCACTTCGGCGTCCTTGGCGGCTTCGGTGTTGCGCACAGCGGTGGCACCCGTCTCGGCGACCAAGTCGGCCAGGGTCTCAGGGCCCCTCGAGTTGGCTACCGCTACGTCGTGGCCGAGCGCTGTCAGTCGACGGGTCAGGTTGCCACCGATGTTTCCCGCCCCGATGATCCCGATTTTCACTGCCTCTCCTCTCGTCCGTCCCGGGACGCGGCCCGGGGCTCCGGCTGGGCCCTTTGGCAAGCGCGATGCTCGGGCACCCTCCCCATGCCGGTGAGCCGGCCGGGAGCGGTCAGGCCTCAGGCTACCGGCCCGCCGACCGGGAGGCCGGAGCCGGCGTTCCCCGGAGGTTGACCCTCGGACGGTTGACATGGCCGGCCGGCCAGGCGACAGGCAGTGAACGCCACGTGGGCCGTAACCGGGGGGCCCGCTCTGGTCGAGCCGCTGTCAGTGGCCGGCGATGGCACGTGGCGCGTAGGGAGCCTCCAGGCGGCCGACCTCTTCGGCGCTCAGTTCGACGTCCAGTGACGCGATGGCGTCGTCGAGGTGGTCCTGCCTGGTCACACCCACGATCGGAGAGGTGACGACCGGCTTGGTGAGCAGCCAGGCCAGGGCCACCTGGGCACGGGTCACGCCCCGGGCCGAGGCCACGCCGGCCACCGCCTCGACGATCTCCCTGTCGCCCTCGTGGTAGAGGTTCCTGGCGAACTCGTCGGTCTGGCTCCGCTCCGTCCGCTCGTCCCAGTCCCTGGTCAGGCGGCCCCGAGCGAGCGGGCTCCACGGCACCACTCCCACCCCTTGGTCTGCGCAGAGGGGGAGCATCTCGCGCTCCTCCTCGCGGTAGACGAGGTTGTAGTGGTTCTGCATCGAGACGAA
>JAKACE010000459.1 GCA_021821705.1 Actinomycetes bacterium
CGGATGTGGCTCTTGCCTGGTCTCGCACGAGCAGGAACTGCGCAAGGTCGGCATGTCAACCGAGCAGATCCACGAAGGGCTGCGTATCGCTTCGGTCGTGAAAGCCGTGTGCGCCACCCTGGCGGCCGAAGCCGTCCTGGCGGCCAACTAGGTCTCCGCTGGCGAGCGGCGCTCAGCGAGCGGTACGCGAGAAAAGCTCTCCCAGGTGCACCCGGCCACCTGTGCGCAGCACGGCCCGTCGGTAGGTACGGGCAGCGAAAATGGCCATGCCGACTGAGCGCGAACCCGACGATCAGCGCTGCCTGGCCGAGCGCCACCAGCCCGATCCCGAGTACCTTGCCGCCCAGCAGCTGGATCGGGCGGACGGTTGCCAGGAGCACCTCGACGACGCGGCTTGACTTCTCCTGCATGACACCGATGAGTGTCCAGGTGTCGTACTGGGTCAGCATGAAGAACAGCAGCACCAGGCCGATTGACAAATGTGGCAATCGCCACTACGGAAGTGCCAATTGCCACACCCGATCAGCTAAACCGATCCTCACCATCGCAATAAAGTGTGGAACAGATAGCGCACGATGACCGTTAATAGAGATATGACAACCAAAGAGCACCTCATCTGCCTGATAGTCGGCCATCGTGCTTACGACCCGGAAGTGCTCGCTACGCGCCCCTGGGAAGACCCTGATTTCTATCAGTACAGCCAGGCGGATTTCCGCGAGCCCAAATGCCTGCGCTGTGGCGAGCCCCTCGAGCAGCTGGCCGCCTAGTGCCAGGGCACGCAACCTTGCCCTCTTTGGCAGGGTGACCTCTGCAGGTCCCGGCACGCTTTGCCGTGCCCGCCAAGGAGGGCAAGGTCCTGCAGGCTGGGTTGCCCACTGCGCTGGCCAGGCGGCGGCCGGCGGCTGAGCGTCGGCTCTAAGCCGTCCGCCCCCCGCCGAGCAGGTAGTCGACGACATCCGCTGCCGTATAGCCACTTCCCGTCTTGGTGAGCACATGGAGGAAGGACAGGTCCTGGCCGATGGTCACCACCGCCGGCTCTAATGCGATGTCCCGGCGTCTTTGACCCAGGCCGATGGTCCCCAGCAGCCCGTTGCACAGGCACAGCCTGCCCTCCGTGTCGTCGGCCTGGCCGCCTTTTCGTAGGTAATCCGTGACCGGCTCGGCAGGGCACCGGTAGCCGATCCGCCCGTCGGGCGCCCGGTAGGGAGCGCGCAGGTAACCGAGATCGCACACCCGCCGGCGGTCGGCGGCGACGTCACCGTCAGCGAGGGTGCCCGGCGTCTCGGCCAGCTTGAACGGGAACCCGGTGGGCGAGGCCCTCAGGTCGGAGCGGACGCTGAGGGTGCCGGCGAGGGCGCGCTCCACGAGTGCCTGACGCAACCCAGGGTCGAGGTTGGACTCCTCACACAGGGCGAACGCCGAGCCGACCTGGACACCCGCAGCCCCCGTGCTCAGCGCCGAGGACAACCCTTCCGGGCTCGCTTGGCCGCCGGCAAGCCAGAAGGGAAGGCTGAGCGCCGACATTTTGGCCAGGTCGACCACGTCACGGGGGCCGTACACGGGCCGACCGTCGTCGTCGACGACCAGGGCTCCGCGCGGCCGGGCACTGTGACCACCGGCAACGTGGCCTTCGACCACGAACCCGTCGGGCCTGGTACGAGGATCGCGGGCCAGGTACGCCGCCAGCATGTTGGACGAGACGATGGCCAGGAACCGTGGCCTGGCAAGCTCGGGGCGTGTACCGAGCACAGCTTCGGCATCGAACACAAGGCGATGTGAGCTCTCCCCGGCGCCCTGCACCTCGATCGTGAGCTCGCCCGGTGCCCCGCCGGAAAAGGCGTCTATGAGCGCAGGGATCTCCGTGGGTATGCCAGCCCCCATCATCACGTAGTCGACCCCGCCGAGCATGGCGCCGTAAAGAGCGGCCGGGGTGGCCGCCTGCAATTTTTCCATGTAGTTGACACCGACAAGGCCGTTGTGGCCCTGCTTGGCAAGGAACACTTCAACGAAATTGGCTGCCACCGCCAGCTCGGCGCCCGGTCGAGCCGGAGTGAGCGTCACTTTGGGCACCAGACGGAAGGCTGTCCTGGTCCCGATGCCACCCTCCACGTAATAGCGGTCAAGGACGCGCTCGGCGATGCCGGGAAAGGGGAACTGCTCGAGAGCCCGGCGAATATGGCCACCGGGGTCGCCGAGCTGGAGACGGCGAGCCATAAGCGTGTCGAGTGCCACACCGGAGACGACGCCGAGCTGACCGGTCGTTGCCACGGCCGCCGCCAGCCGCCACCCTGAGACGCCGACACCCATCCCGCCCTGGATGATCAACGGCAGGCGACCATGGCCCCGGGCGGTCCCGCCCTCCTCACCCGGACGAGGACCGTCGCCGGCGACATGGGGGCCGGCCCCCGACGCAACTCGGGAGACCGGCGCAAGCTGGCCCTCTCCTGTCACGTCCAGGCCGCCCTCTCGGGCCCCACGAGCCGGGTAGCTGTCGGTCAAAGGAGGGCTCGCCTGCGCCCTTCGGCGCCCGGCTGACCTGCCCCATCGTCGCCCCGCCTCGGCGGCATGAACCTCACGACCCCAAGTATAGTCAGCCACTTCACATGTAGTGAACGCCGGTACCGGCGCCTCCGGCTGGCGACGGGCGGCAGCCCTTGCCCGCTGCCTTGTGGCTCGGTGCGGGCACGCGACGGAGATGTCGCTGTCATGCCGCCCCGCCTGCCGGACGGGGAGCACCGCTCCACAACTGGCCGGGAAGGGGTTGAGCGGCCGCAGCGGTGGCGACGTCCTTGGGATAGTGCCTGGCAGCGTAGAACAGGTAGACGGCGCTGGCGCTCAGCGGTGCCAGCATGAT
>JAKACE010000460.1 GCA_021821705.1 Actinomycetes bacterium
TCACCACTACCATGTTGAGCACGGCTGCTCCCGTCCTATTTGTGCCGGCAGTCCCGGCGATGGACCACGGGCGCCGAAGCGCCGATTGCCCACCAGAACGTGATCCCGGAGCAAAAGACGAGGCTGCCGACCAAGCACTCTTGCCTCATGGCAATGCCCTTTTCAGTGCTCTATGAGCAGCTTCATTTACTGACCACGAGGTGGCTCGTGGCGGGAGCTTACCAACTGGGGGTGACCCCTAAGTGGCAGCAGGACCTCGCAGAGCGCGGCCGCCCGGGCCCATGCGGCTGCGGCCATGCGGCTGCGGCCACCAAAGTCCAGATCGTTTAGGCCGACCTCACACAATCGGTCTGCCGAACAGGGCCAAGCTCCCTGGGCGGCCCTAGCCCAGCGCCCGCAGACGCTGGCGCACGTCGTAAGCCTCGGGGTCCACGGCCGCGATCTGGCTGAAGAGGTCGCGCGCCCTCGGCAGCTCTCCGGCCCTCTCGTACAAGTCTGCCAGTGCGTACCACTGGCGCAGGTGGAGCTGCTTGGGCTTCGACCGCCGCAGTGAGCTCTCGAGCAGCTTGACGGCACCGTCCAGGTCGCCCTGATCTGCCAGCGCGCCAGCCGCCACCAACCGGCCCTCCGCCATGAGCTCAGCACCGGGGGAGGCCTCGCGCAGTTCCTGCCAGATGCGCCCGGCTTCCTGGTAACGCTTGAGGGCGCGGTAGCAGTCGGCCATCACCGGGTACTGGTCGTAGCTCCCGGAAAGCCCGTGGTAGGCCTCCAGTTCCTTCAACGCCGCGCTCCAGCGTCCCATGCGGTAGAGGGTCAGGCCGAGCAGCTCACGCACGGAGGCCGACTCCGGAGCCCTCTCCACCAGCCGGCGCAACACTCGTAGGGCGTCCTGGTAGCGGTCGGCGCCATAAGCACGCGTGGCATCACCGAGGCGCTCGGTCAACTTTGGCTCATGCAGGTCGGTCGGCCGCTGTTGGCGCCCAGAGCGGGCCGGCTCGGCCCTACGGGCCAGCTCCCGGGCCCCCTCATCCGGCCGTTGCCATAGCGGCCGCCGCCTGGGGGCGGCGGGCACCGTCTCGACCAGGGTGGGCTCGAAGCTCTCATCTTCCTGCCCGGGCATCTCCTCTTCGGCACCGAGCCCCGCCTCTACTTCACCCTCATCGCCGCTGGGGGCCCGCTGAGCCCATTGGCGGTCACGCTCGGGGGGCTGACGCCTCGGCGGTCGACCGGAGGCTTCGCTACCCCAGGGTGAGCGCTCCCGCAGCGGCCTGTCCCCGCGCGCCGCGCCAGGGCCCAGGTCATCGCGGCTCAGCTCGCGCGCCCCTCGACGCGCCAAACTGCCCCAACCCGAAGGCATTGGCCGCTGCAGGGGACGCTCCGGCACCCGTGAGGCCCGGTCCCCGCTCCGGCCGCCTGCACGCTCCGACCTCTCGCGGTAGGGAGAGTCGCGGTAGGGAGCGTCGCTGTATGGCCTATCGCGTTCAGACCCGCCGGCGCGCCAAGAACCCCCGCCGGCGCGACCCGTGCCGCGACCGTCCGGGCCGGCCCGCCTGGAGTCACGGTCCGTGCGCCCAAAGGGCCCCGCAGCGCGCCCGGACAGGCTCCCAGGCATCCGACCACCACCTGCGAAACCGCGCCGGTCCTGTTGGTAGCCCGGTCGGCCGTACTGCGCACGCCCAGGAGCTTCCGTCCCGCCCTGCCTGAAGTCGTCCCCAGACCCCGCCCGCCGACGCCGCCTCTCCCCTGCAATGTCATCGTAACGAGGCCGAGCGGGCCGCCCCGCGCCGTCGGCCGGCCGTGGCCGGCCCCATGCGGGACCAGCCTCTCGCCTCGGCCCCGCTCCCCATTGCTTGCGCTGGCCGTCAGAACCGGAGCGCCCGTCCGAACCCCGCTGCCGGTTGCCCCCCTCCCAGCCACGACCCTGCCCTCTCGGCACCTCGTCGCGCCACCCGGGCCGGGCCGGCCGCCCACCCGCACCGCTGCCCGCAAAACCGCCGCCACCCTCACGCCGGGCAACGCCTTGGCCCCGGGCAACGCCTTCGCCCCGGGCACCCTCCTCGCCCCAGGCCCGTCGCCCAGGTCGCCCACTGCCACTGCCACCGGCCGGGCCGCCACGGTAGCCAGGCAGTGCGCCCGTGCGCCCCCGGCTAAGACCGCCCGTACCCCGGTCATAGCCGGTCCCGCCCCGACCTGCCGGCCGCTCCGGCCGCCCGAAAGCCTGCCGTCCTCCGAAGTCCCGGCCCCCCCCTGGCTCTCGGCCACCGCCCGTCTCTCGCGCCCCATCAGAAGCTCTGGCACCACCTGAGCCTCCGGCCCGGTCGAACGGCCGACCTCCGCCGAGCTCACGGCCACCATCGCCTCGCCGGCCATCGCCTCGCCGGCCATCGCCTCGCCGGCCATCGCCACTCGGACGCCCACCGCCACTGCCGGCGCCATTACCTCTGTACGAACCGCCGCGCCCCTGCCATCCCGAGCGCCCGCCCCCGGATCCCGCACGTCCCCGCGACCCTCCAGCGCCTCCTCCCGGGCGCCCACCGCGCCCGCTACCACGGGCAGCGCCCGCCCCTGTGCTAGAGGCCATCTTGTCCACCTTACTCTCCTCGCTACCGAGTGCTTCAGGCCCCCGGACGCGCAAAGACCCATGCCATACGGCACGGGTCTTTGCCAAAAATATCCCGGCGACGTCCTACTCTCCCAGGGGGCTGCCCCCCAAGTACCATCGGCGCTGGCGGTCTTAACTTCCGTGTTCGGGATGGGAACGGGTGTGGCCCCACCGCTGTGGTCACCGGGAACCTTGCTCTATTCGATTGTAACGCCGCTCAACGCGGCGCTCTCATTGAGCTTTCCATAGCGA
>JAKACE010000461.1 GCA_021821705.1 Actinomycetes bacterium
GCCTCCAGGCGCAGGGTGTCGCGTGCTCCCAGACCGGCCGGCAGGGCACCCGCTGCCACCACGGAGTCCCAGAGGTCTGCGGCGACCTCAGCCGGTACGGCGCATTCGACACCGTCCTCACCGGTGTACCCGGTGCCGGCGACAACGACCGGCACCCCCTTCCAGGTGAGGGCCTGTACGGCGAACCTACCGACCGAGGCCGCCTCGGGGAAGCAGGCCCTCAGGGCCCGCCTGGCCCCCGGGCCCTGCACGGCCAGCACCGCCCGCTGCCCGGTGACGTCATCGCCCCCCAGTCGGGCCAGGACGCGGGCCGTATTAGAGGCGTTGGGCATGACGTCGAAGCGGTCGGCTGCCACCCACCACACGATGATGTCGTCGAGGACCGAGCCGCTTTCGTCCAGCATGTGCGTGTACTGGGCCCGCCCCGGATGGGCACGGGCCAGGTCGTTCGACAGCTCCCGCTGGAGACGCTCGAAGCTGCCAGGCCCTTCGAGGCGCACGGTACCGAGGTGGCTGACATCGAACACGGCCGCAGCGCCCCGACAGGCGAGGTGCTCGGCCAGCGTGCCGCTCGGGTACTCGAGGGGCATCGACCAACCCCCGAAAGGCACCAACTTCGCCCCCAGCGAGCTGTGGCGCTCCGCCAGGGGGCTGGCCCGCAACCCACTGCTCACCCCATCAGCCTACCCCCGCCGACTGGTGCCACCCCCGAGCCAGGACAGCTCCCGGCGACCTCCGGCCCCCCTGTGCCAGAGCGAAGTTACCTTGACGGGACTGCCGAAATGGCTCCCATGCCGCCCGCCGGCATGCGGGCCCGACGGCCGAGACGAGGCGAGCCGACTGGCCCGGGCCTCAGCCGACGACGTGCGAGTGCGCCGCAGGCCCGGTCGTGGCGCCATCGCCGTTGGCGCTCACCGTGCCGGCCGGTGGGGGCGTAGCCGCCCTCGACCCACCCAGCTCGGTGATGGCGGCGTCCACCTCGGACTTGACCTTGTCCAGGCCCAGCACGATGCTGAGCACGCCCTGGCCCCCGCGCAGCAGGTCGAAGAGCTCCTGGCCCGAGTGGGCGAGCACCGTCTGGTCGTCGGCGATCAGCAGGCTGGCGCTCGAGACGGGCTCCCCGGACGCCCTCAGGCAATCGATGGCCTTGCGCGTGGAGCGAAGCGAGACGCCCGCGTCGAGCAGCTGCTTGATGACCTTGAGCTGCAACAGGTCACCGTAGGAGTAGACGCGCTGTGTGCCGCTACCTCGGGCGTCGCTGATCGAGGGCCGCAGCAGGTCGGTACGCGCCCAGTAGTCCAGCTGGCGGTACGTGATGCCCACGATGTTGCAGACCTGGGGGCCCCGGTAGCCCTCCTCGGGCCGGCTGTCCTGGCTGCCCGGCTGGGTGCTCCCCTGGCGCTCCACTTGGACCTCCCCACTGACACGACGGCACTTACGCCAGTGTGGCGTGACGGCACGCCTGGCGCAAGCGGCGCAGGCCACACGCACTCCCTCCGGCCATGCCGACCCCCGATCTCCCGATCTCCAAGCTCCCGGTCCCCTAAGCTCCCGGTCCCTGCCGCCCCGGCCTCCGGCGCCCCGGCCTCCGGCGCCCCGGCCCCCGGCGTCAGGCAGCGGCCGGGCGAGGGCCGCCTGGCAATGGCCTACTTGTCGAAGTCCTCCGGGCGCACACCCTCGAGGAACTCGTGGAACTGGGCTACCAGCTCGTCGCCCTCGGCGGGGTCGTCGGCGTCGTCGCGCTGGGCTATCACGATGCCCTCGGCGTCGAGCAGCGCCTCCTCGGCATAGATGGTCGCACCGGCCCGGATAGCCAGAGCTATGGCGTCCGATGGGCGGGCGCTGACCACATAGCTCGTGGTGCCCCGCCGCAGCCTGAGCTCGGCGTAGAAGGTCTGGTCCTTGAGCTCGGTTATGACCACGTGGTCGAGCACGACGCTGAGCTCGGTGAGCATGTCCCGCATCAGGTCGTGGGTCATCGGCCGCTTGGTTACGACGCCCTGCAGCGCTCCGGCGATGGCCTCGGCCTCCGGCCTGCCTATGTAGATGGGCAGGGTCCTGTCCCCCGCCGCCTCCTGCAGCAGCAGGATGGGGACGTTGGCCGGCAGCTCGACCCTCACGGCGGAGAGGTGCATCTCGACCATGACTGAACGTTACAGCCGTGAGGCGACCAGTCGGCGGGCGCGAAAGCGCCGCAGGCTAACGAAGTTCGGACAGGGCACTGGCCAACAGGGCGGCACGCAGCTCCCCGCCCAAGCGCGACATCTCCTCCACCGCCGCCTGGGCTGCCCGGCGGGCCTCGGGGTTGCGCTGGCGGAACAGCGGCATCACGACCTGCTGGACGAGCCCCGCTTCGCGCTCCGCCGCCCCCTTGAAAGCCCGCAGGTGCCTGGCCTCGACTCCATGGCGGGCGAAGGCGACGGCGACTCTGGCGATGATCGCCGCCTGGAGGTTGTAGTACGCGATCCCGCCGACCGTACGGGGCGTGACCAGCCCGAAGCGCTCGAGCTCCTGGACGGTGGCCACGTCCACCCCGGCCTCGCGCACGAGCTCTTCGAGGGACAGCTCGGCGTCACCGTCGGCTGGCTCCTGCGCCCGGGCCGGGCGGCGCCCCCGGCCGGGAGCCTGCGGGCCGGCCGGCCCGGGCGGGGCAACCAACGGGGCACCGGCGGCACCTGCCCTCGGCTCCCTGTCGGTCCCCTTGGCCGCGCTCGCATCGCTGGAGGCGCCGGCCGCTGGCGGGACCCGGCGGGCAGGGCCGAGGTCGAACAGCTTGTCGGCCGTGCCAACGCCGGATGCGCCGGCGTGGGCGCCGGCCCCGTTGGCCTCCACCGTCTGCACCCGGCGACC
>JAKACE010000462.1 GCA_021821705.1 Actinomycetes bacterium
GCTCGACTTCGGTCTCGCCCGCGCACTCGTGTCGCTGGCCGAGGCGGCGGTGTACGCATCCGCCCACGGCGACGGTCCCAAGGCGGCCGGCTACCTACAGCAGGCACAGGCCGCGATCTCCCAGGCTGCGGGTAGCAAGCTGATCGAGCAGGGCACCGCCACCGCCCTCAGTCGTGCCGTGTCCGCGCTCGCCGGTGCCCTCGGGGCCGGTTCGGGTGGTAGCGCCGGAGCCGGGGCGGGGTTCGGGCTCGCGGCGTCCCCTGGCAGCACCCCTGGCGCCCAGGGTGGCCCGGGCGCCGCCGGAGGGCCGGCGGGGCCAGGCGGGCCGCCAGGGCACTCCGGCATCGGCGGGGGACCGCCGGGGCACGACGGCGGGCCACACGGTCATGGAGACGGCGGGCCCTAGACGAGACGGCGGGCCCTAGACGAGACGGCGGGAGCGGCTTGCGGTCCCGGCAGGAGGGCCGCAGAACGAGGTGCGGGTATTACGATGGCAATGCAAGCACCAACCGAGAGCGAGCGATGACATGCAATCGGTGAGCACTTTCCCTGGCGGGTTGTCCCTGACCGACTACCCCGACTTGGCCGAGCTGTGCCGGCGAGAGCAGGTCGTGAGTTGCTACCTCGACACCGAGGTGGCCACCGAGGACGCCGGGCACCGCGCCGGGATCCGCTGGAAGGACATCTCCCGCCGGCTGGAGGGCAGCGGGGTGGGTGCCCGGACGCTGGAGGTCATGGGTGCGGCGGTGGAGGACCTGCGCCGGCTCGGGCCATCTGTGTGCGTGATGGCGTCGGGCCCGGACGTCCTCATGGCGGAGGTGGGCCGGCGGCCACTCGGGCGCGACTTCGGCTGCGCTGGCCCGCTCCCCGTCCTCGGGCCACTGCTCGAGTGGCGCCAGCACGACGTGGCCTACATGACCGTGGCCTGTGACCGTGCCGGTGCCGACATTGCCACCCTGGGGCCGGGCGCCGCCTTCACGGCCAGCTCGGGCGACGACGACCGCCACGACCCCGAGCTGCACAAGGTCCCGAGCGGAGGCTGGTCCCAGCGCCGCTACCAGCAGAGGGTCGAGAACGCGTGGGAGCGCAACGCCAGGGAGACGGTCGACCTGGTGGAGCGGCTGGCCAAGCAGGTGCAGCCCCGCCTGGTCCTCTACGGGGGCGACCCCCACGCCTGCGCCCTGGTCGAGGAGCACGCCGGTGCGGCCCTGCGCCCGCTGCTGAAAAAGGTGCCCCTGAGCCGGGCCGCCGACGGCTCGCAGGCCCACGATGTCCACGAGGTGCACCGGGCCGTGGAGACCGCCGTCGCCACCGACACCGCCAGGATCCTGGCCATGTTGAGGGAGATGGAGCCCAAGGGCCTGGGGGCCACGGGACCGCGCCGGGTGCTCGAAGCCCTCACCGCCTCCCAGGTGCAGCTGCTGCTCGTCCACGAGCACGGGCCCGACGACCGCCGTGCCTTCATGTCGCGCCACCCGCTCGGGCTGGCCCCCGACCGCTCTACCGTCGAGGCCTTCGGGGGGGAGGTCGACGAGGTGCCCCTGGCCGATGCCGCCATCGTGGGCGCGCTGACGAGCGGTGCTTCCGTGCGCATGGTCCCGGGCTCGGCCGTGGCGCAGGGCATGGCCGCACTGCTGCGCTTCCCATAACTGCGCAGGTCACGCTCCCTCACTGTCTCTCCTGGGCGCCGCTGGTGGCGAGCGGGGGAGCGCGGGTGGGACGGGCCGGTCTGGCCGCTACAATCGCAGTCCACCAGGCCGTGCCCGTGGCACCGGCGTTTATGGAGGTCGAGGCTGATCATGCGCATTTTCGGTGCATCCCGGACAAAGCGAGCCACGGCGGCCGCCCTAGCGGCCCTGTGCGCTGCTACAGGGGCCGGTGGAGGGGTGGCCTGGGCCAGCCCTGCTGCCGTGCACAACGGCAACCCGGCCCTCAAGGTGCCGGCCAAGTACGCCCACGGCATCCGGGTCGCTGTCGACGCCAGCTACCCGCCGGACGAGTTCCTGAAGGGCGGCAAGATCGTTGGTTTTGACGCCGATCTGGCCCAAGCCCTGAGCAAGGTCCTCGGCGTCAAGCTCCAACTGCAGGACGCGACCTTCGACACCATCATCACCGGTGTGGAGGACGGCAAGTACGGCATCGGTGACTCGTCCTTCACCGACACCAAGGCCCGCGAAAAGGCCGTGGACTTCGTCGACTATTTCGTGGCCGGCGAGGGTTTCTACGAGAAGGCGGGCAACCACCACGCGTTCAACGGGCTCAAGTCCCTCTGCGGCCACTCCGTGGCGGTCGAGACGGGCACCACGGAGCAGACAGACGCCCAGTCCCAGGCCAAGCACTGCAAGGTCGACGTGCTTTCCTTCTCGGACCAGAACCAGGCCAACCTGGCCGTCTCCAGTGGGCGTGCTGACGTGGGTTTCGCCGACTCGCAGGTGGCCGCCTACATAGTCCACCTGTCGGGGGGCCAGTTCAAGCTGACCGGGAAGCCCTTCTCGACCGCCCCGTACGGCTTCATCGTGGCCAAGAACAGCGGCCTGGTGCGGCCGCTCGTCGCCGCCTTCAAGACGATAATGGGCAACGGCCAGTACATGAAGATCCTCACCAAGTGGGGTGTACAGCAGGGTGCCGTCCCGGTCCCCAAGGTCAACGGCGCCAGCAGCTGACGCCCGCCTGCGCCGGCGCCGTGGCTCGCCCAGATGAAGCCGGTTAGGGCTCTTTCCGCCCGGCGGCACCGTGACCGGTTGCCGCCGGGAGCGGTGCGCGTCGTCCCCGTGCGCCACCCCGAGCGGTGGGCCGCCGCCGCCGTGCTGGCGTTGCTGCTGGCCATGCTCGTGCACTCGCT
>JAKACE010000463.1 GCA_021821705.1 Actinomycetes bacterium
CGCGGGGCCGCCCGTAGCGGCGGGGGCGCCCCTCCAGCCCGGTGACCTCGTCTTCTTCGGGCAAGGCCCGGGCGACGTTACCCACGTGGGGATCTACGTCGGCGTCCAGGACGGTAAGGCAGTCATGGTCGACGCGCCCCACAGCGGCGCGGAGGTCCGCGTCGAGCCGTTCGCGGCGACCGTCGGGGCGAGGTGGGGTGACGAGGTGTTTGTCGGCGCGTCGGCGCCGTGACCGCGTCCTGCGATTGGAGTCTTGCTTGTTCTCGGTGGCGGGAGCCGGAGTACCTATCCGCTGTCGTCGACGACGTCGCCGATCCCGCTCGGAGCTTCGAGGAGCGTGACGGTCCGGCGGGCGGCCTCGGCGACGTGGATGCGGGGCGGGCCCGGTGGCGTAACCGGGTAGCCCGGTGGCGTAACCGGGTAGTAGGTGCCGGGGCCATAGAGCCGGCCATAGCGAACGACGACGCCACCTGCGCCGAGCACCGTGTGCTCGAGGAGCTCCACCGCTCCACCACCGTCGCCCGGAAGCGACCAGGCGGCACTCTGGGCGATCACCCGGGCACCGCAAGTGCACGCCCTGCCCGACGACCCCGCACCCCTCGGGGGGAAAGCGACCGTTGCCGAGGTCATGGGTGCCCATGAACGACCTACTTCCAGCTCGACGCTCATCGACGGGGGTGACTTGCACCGTTCCCACAGGTGCTTCGGGTTCGTGGCATCTCGGTGCGTTGCGCTCGCCGCAGATGCCGGACGATCACGGGGCCTCGGCATCGGCGGGGTTGACGAGCCTGTGGCGGTAGGCGTAGTTGACGGCCTGCGCTCGGTCCGTGATGCCGGCCTTGGCGAACAGGTTGTTGATGTGGGTCTTCACCGTCGAGGCGCTCACGACGAGTGTCTGGGCAATCTGGGCGTTGGTGCGCCCGGACGCGATGAGGCACAGGACCTCGGCTTCCCGGGGGCTCAGCCCGTCAGGAAGGGGTCGTGAGGGGGCAGAGCTGCCTGCCGAGAGGCCGGCGGCGGTGACGAGCCGGGCCTGCACGGCAGGGTCGAGGACAGCCTGGCCGGCGGCCGCAGCGTGCAGGGCCCGGGCGATCTCCTCCCTGCCGGCGTCCTTGGTGAGGTACCCGAGAGCCCCGGCTCGCAGGGCAGCCAGGATGGAGTTGTCGTCGGCGTAAGTGGTGAGCACCACGACGGCGGTGGAGGGATGGGCCTCACGGATGCGGCGAGTGGCCTCGACCCCGTCGAGCCGGGGCATGCGTAGGTCCATCAACACGACCTGGGGCCGGTAGCGCTCCACCAACGCCACCGCTTCTTCCCCGTTGGCTGCGGCCCCCACAACTTCCACGTCGGCCAAGACTCCGAGCACGGTCACGAGGCCCTCGCGCACCACTCGCTGGTCGTCAGCCACCACGACCCGCACAGCAGTGCTCGCCGGCTCGCTCATCCTGGTACTCGCAGCTCGACAACCCAGCCCTCCTGGCTCGGTCCGGCGCGGAGCGTGCCTCCCAACAGCTCGGCCCGTTCCGTGATCCCGGCCAGGCCATAGCCACCGCCGGTAGCAGCGAGGGTTTGAACATCGGTGCAGCCCGGTGGGCCGTCGTTGGCGACCCGCAGGAGGACCGTCGCAGCTTCGTAGGTGAGCGACACGGCGACTTGGGAGCCTGGAGCGTGCTTGCGAGCGTTGGCGAGCGCCTCTTGGGCCGTTCGGTACACGGCGAGGCTCGTGTTGGGGGCGAGGTCTCGGGGAGCCCCAGTCAGCTTGCTCGTAACGTGCCCATCGCCGCTGTCGCTGCCGGCCAGGGCGGCCAGCATCTCGGGCAGAACCACCGGATCGAAGTGTAGGGCAGCGATTGCCCGTCGCGTCTCCACCAGGCCCTCCACGGCCAGGCGTCTCGCAGCCACGACCAGGCTCCTGCCCTTCTCGGGGTCGCCTGCTTCGCCCAGGACGGCGTCAGCTGCGTCGAGCTGGACGACCAGGCCGCCGAGCGTGTGAGCCAGGACGTCGTGGATCTCCCTGGCGAGACGGGCCCGCTCTTCGAGGACCTTGGCTCGGCCGTGCTCCTCTTTGGCTCGCTCCGCCTCAACCGATGCGAGCTCGGCCTGCTCTGCGCGCAAGACGTACTGGCGTCGCCATAGGCCAGCGAGAAGGCCGCCGACCACCGCCAGGCTGGAGCCGAGGAGTGAGAATCCCGGGCTGGTGACGACAAAGGAGCCGGTTCCCAAGGTCACCAGCCCGCAGGTTGCCACTCCCGCCCCGACTGGGAGGGGAAGCGAGGTTCCGGCGGTCAAGGCGATCAAGACCGGAAGTACCAGTGCAGCGCTGTTGGGGCTCACCAAGCCGGCGAGGCAGCCGCCGACCACTCCGACCACCAGGGCCAGTGCTCGCGCTCGCTCGCTCGCCCGTTCGAGGAGCGGGTAGGCAAGCGACGCCGCGGCGGCCAGGACGCTGCCGACCAACAGGATCAGATGCTGGCCGTTCAACCCCGGTGACGGATGGGAGACCGAGACATCGGCGAGCACCAGCCATACAACGCAGGTCCGAGCCACCCACATCCACAGGGACCAGTCGCGCCAGGATGACGACGCTTGGTTCCTCACCAATCTATTCCTCCCAGTTGTTCAATATGGCTGCGCACCCTCTCGACACCACCGCGCCAACCCGGCGAGCGCCACCCCTGGGCGTTGCGCTGCCCTTGTTGACGAGATGGGGTCTGTAGGTTCGCCCCATTGTCCCACGCGGGACTCGGCGACGACCTCCCGTCCGGTTCCAAATTGGCAAAGCGATCGGCTCTTGCCCTGCTCGGCCGGGTGCGACTGGTGTGGCTGCGGTCAGGTGCGAAG
>JAKACE010000464.1 GCA_021821705.1 Actinomycetes bacterium
TCCGCGAAGGCTTTACCGGTCGTGGCCTGCCCGTTAGTGTTCAGCGCCTCCGATAGCGGCGGCCACCTCGGCCACAACCTGGGCTGCGGCCGCATCCGGGTCTGCGGCCTCGGTCACGGCGCGGCCCACGACCAGCAGGTCGGCCCCCCGGGCCAGGGCCTGGGCAGGAGACGAGGCTCGTCCGTGGTCGTGAGGCCCGGTACCGGCGAGGCGGATGCCCGGCACCACCGTGACGAGCTCGGGAGCGGCACTTCGCACCAGAGGCAGGTCGGCTGCGGCACACACGATGCCCCGGCAACCGGCGTCCCGGGCCAGGGCGACCCGTGCCGCCAGCACCTCGGCCGGAGCGTCCGGCTCGCTGGTCAGCACGGTGACACCGAGGGGCACCGGAGCAGGCAGGCCCGCCCCCGCCGCTCCCTGGAGCAGGCCCTCGACGCCGGCTGCCAGGGTGGCCGGGCCGGTGCAGGTGTGGACCGTCAGGTACGAGGCCCCGAGAGCGCCCAGGACGCGCGCCGCCTTGCGGGTGGTCGTAGGGATGTCGGCCAGCTTCATGTCCACGAAGACCTTGAAGCCGGCTTCGACCAGCTCCGCTACCACCGATGGCCCGGCGGCCGAGAAGAGCTCTAGGCCCACCTTGGCCACGCCGAAGGAACCTCTCAGGCGCAGCGCCCAGCGCATTGCCTCCACCGAGTCGTCGAAGTCCAGGGCCAAGGCCAGGCGCGCCCGAGCCTCCCCGGTGCCGGCCACCTGGTGCGACCCGTTGACGTCAGCCGCCTCCGGGCCTGCAGCGCTGCCCGTGTGCCCCAAGTGCTCGCTCCCGCTCATCGATCTCCTCGGTACGTGGGCCGGCCTGGTGCCCTCGGCCGACGCTACCTCCCTGCGCCGGCGGAGAGCCACCGCTGCAGTTGGGACACGGCGGTCACCCCGTTGGCGGCACACCACGACCCCAGGTCCTCGAGCACCCTGAGCGGCGCCCTGGGGTCGGCGAACGTGGCCGTGCCCACCTGGACGGCGTCAGCTCCGGCAGCCAGCAGCTCAGCGGCGTCGAAGCCGCTGCTGACGCCACCGACGCCCACGATGGCGGTGCCAGGGAAGGCCTTGCGGCAATCGTGCACGGCCCGCACCGCCACGGGGTGCAGGGCCGGTCCCGACAGGCCGCCCCCGCCACCACCGAGCACCGGCGTACCCGTCAAGGGGTCCAGGGCCATGCCCATGAGGGTGTTGACCAGGGTCAGGCCGTCGGCGCCGGCCGACAGCACGGCGCCTGCGACCTCGACGATGTCGGTGACGTTCGGGCTCAGCTTGGCCCACACGGGCAGGCCCGTGCCCTGTAGCCCCCGCTCGACGGCCCCCACCGCCTCGGCCGCGGCCTCGGGCGAGTGGGCGAACATCCGTTGGCGGTCCTCCACGTTCGGGCAGCTGATGTTGGCCTCGACGGCCACCACCGCCCCGGTGCGCGCCGAGCCGTCCCGGCTCGCCGCTACTGCCTCCAGCCCTGCCGCCAGCCGGGCCGCCACTTCGGCATAGTCGCCGGTGCTGCGGCCCCAGACGCTCACCACGACCCTGGCCCCGGTGGCCAGCAGCGGGGGCAGGTCACCCTGGAGCCAGGCGTCCACACCCGAGTTCTGCAGGCCGACACTGTTGAGCATCCCCGCTCTTGCCGGGTACAGGCGGGGGGCCGGGTTGCCGGGCCAGGGCCGGGCGGACACGGACTTGACCACCACCGCGCCCAGAGCCGACAGGTCGAAGTAGGCCGCCAGCTCCGCCCCGTGGCCAGCCGTGCCAGAAGCGGTCATGACCGGGTTCGGCAGGCGCACGGCCCCCACTTGTACGGACATGTCCACGGGGCGCGGCGCCGGCCCCCCCCTACGGCTTCGCCTTGGGGTCACGGCCGCCCGTGGTGCTCTTGTAGCGACTTGACCGTGAACGGTCGGGCCCCGCGCTCCTCGATGCCGGCGGCGGCCGCACGCGCCGCAGCCACCGTTGTGAGCAGCGGCACCTTGTACTGGCGGGCGGCGCGCCGGATGCGGGCGCCGTCGGCGCGCGGGCCGCGGCCCCGGGGTGTGTTCACCACCAGCTGCACCTTGCCCGAGCGGATCAGCTCGACCGCGTCGACGCCGCTGGTGGTCTCACCCCGGCCCTCCGCCGCCAGAGGCCCGGTCACCTTGGCGACAACGGTGGCGACCGGCACCCCGGCCGCCTCCAGGTAGGCGGCAGTGCCCTCGGTGGCCGCGATCGTGAAGCCGGCACCGACGAAGCGGGTGGCCGCATCGAGACCGGCCTTCTTGTCCCGGTCGGCCACCGAGAAGAAGACGGTGCCGCTGTCGGCCAGGACGTCCCCGGCGGCCAGCTGGCTCTTGGAGAAAGCCAGGCCGAAGCTGGAGTCGATGCCCATGACCTCCCCCGTCGAGCGCATCTCCGGCCCGAGGACGCTGTCGGCGTCGGGGAAACGGTCGAAGGGCAGTACCGCCTCCTTGACGCTCACGTAGCCGGACACGGGCGTGACGAGGAGGCCCTCCGCCCGCAGTTCCTCCAGTGTCGCTCCGGTCATCACGCGGGCGGCGACCTTTGCCAGGGGGACACCGGTCGCCTTGGAGACGAAAGGGACCGTCCGGCTGGCCCGCGGGTTGGCCTCGATGACGTACACCTGGGCCTGCCCCTGGCTGTCACGTTGGACGGCGTACTGGACGTTGAGAGGGCCCCGCACCTCCAGCGCCTGGGCTATGGCCCTCGTATGCGCCTCGATCAGCCCCACCACGGCCGGCGCCAGGGTGGGCGGCGGCACGACGCAGGCGCTGTCACCCGAATGCACGCCCGCCTCCTCGACGTGCTCCATGACA
>JAKACE010000465.1 GCA_021821705.1 Actinomycetes bacterium
TACGACGACCTGGCCTCCGGGGCGGTTGGCACAGCCGGAGCGGTTGCCGGCGCTGGCAGCCCGCTCGCCCTGACGAGAGGGAGCGGGCTGTGAGCCCCGCTGACACCAGGACGGCGGGGCAGGGCCTGCCCTCCGGCACGTCCCGTGCTCCCGCACAGCCGCCGTCGGCTGCCGCCGTGGCCCATCAGGACCCAGGCGACCTGGGTGTCCACCTGGCGGCCGCCACCGTGGTGGAACGCTGCCCGCACCCGCTGAGCGAGCTCGAGGTGGCCGTTGTGCTCGAAACATGTGGTTACAACGCCAGCCGGGCGCGCTCGGCTGGCGCATCCGACCTCATGGAACTGGCGCGCGCCGTGTACCAGCTGGTGCCGGTCTATGCCGGCAGCGAGGACCCCGGCGGCCGGTCCAGGGCGGCCACGGCAACGAGCCGCTGGTGGCTCGCATGGGCGACGGCCCGCTCGTTCACCCGGGGCCTGCTGCTGGCCGCCCCTCTGCTCATCAGTATCTCGACCATCCTCGTCGCCGGCGTGTCGTTCTGGTCGTCGAGTGTCGAGCTGCCCGCCGTCGCCGGGTCCGTGACCCTCTCGTCATGCCTGGCCCTGGTATGCACAGGCCCCTTCGTGTACGCCTTCCTCAACCGGGGCTCGTTCTACCTGGCGTTCGGCGACGCAGGGATCCTGGCCTACATCACTCGGCGCACGCTGGGCCTCGGCATGCTGGTCACGTCGCTGGCATGCCTGATGGCCTACCTGCTGCGCACGGCCACCGGCGCCGCCGGCCCCCACGCCGTCAACCAGCTTGGCCTGGCCAGTGGCATCGCCATCGGAGCCCTGCAGGTGGGCCTGGCACCGCTCTACCTCCGCAGCGCCGTCGGCGCCATGACCTTGGTCGTCGGCGCCGGGGCCGGCCTGCTCATCTGGCACGTGTCACACCTGGGCTCCTTCATCGACCCGGTGGCGCTGACTGTTTGGCAGGTGCGCCTGGTGGCGGCCATGGCCGCGGCCACCTGGCTGCTCTCGGGCTGGTGGCTCCTGCGCCGGGGCGGTGCCGGGGCCAGCGGGAAGGCGCCGGCGCCCCAGCGGCTGTGGTTGCCGTCGGGGACGGCGGTGGCGCGGGCGGTGGCGCCGTACGCGGTCTTCGGGCTCGGCTACTTCTGCCTGGTGACACTGCCCCAGCTCGTCGCCGGGGGTGCGTGGCGCTGGACCTACGTCTTCAACGGCCGTTACGCCATCGCCAGCGGTATGTCGCTGGTGCCCTTGGTGCCGGTCGCCGCCTTCGGCAACGTGTCGGTCGAGCACCTCACTCGCCGCGCCCTCCAACGCGCTCTGAGCCAGGCCCGCATCGGCGCCGTGGAGAGCGCCCGCGCCCGGATGCAGCGCCAGTGGCTCTCCCATGCGGCTCTGGCCGCCGTCGCCAGCGCCGCCGTCGTGACGACGGTCGACCTTGTCCTGCCCCACTTTGCTCGGGGCTGGCTGATGGCGCACGGGATGGAGGCGGTGCCTGCGCTCCTGTACCCCTGCAGCGCCGGCTACTTCTTCCTGTCCGTCGGCACGTTCGCCGCTCAGTCGCTGTTCGCCGTGTCGTCCAAGACGGGACCGGTCATGGCGGCCGTGGCCGGGACGCTGGCGATGGCCGCGTTCGGGGCCCTGGCCACCATCAGCTCTGTGCCATGGGGCACAGCGGCAGCCGGCGGGTTCTGCCTCGGGACCGGCGTCTTCGCCCTGATGGCGGTGCATGCCGGGCACAAGGCCTACGGGCTGGTGGACTTCACGTGTTACCGCGGTTTGTGAAGCGGCCGCGAGGTAGCCACGCCTCCCGGCTGGTCACCGAGAAGGCACGGGTGGTGATGCCCAGGCGCGGCCTGCGCTCGCAGGTGACGGTAGCGGCGGCAGCCATGCTGGCCGCAACCTACTTCCTCAGCGCATGGCCCAGCCCGGCTCCGGCCCGGGCCCTGCCCGCCGGGCTGCACCGGGTGGCCAGCGGCCTGGCCATGGCCGACGAGCTGACCCACCGGCTCACTGCCGGCCAGCTCGAGGACTCCTATTCGGTCAACGGTTCGGCCGGGCCCCACCTGGGCTGGGTGTACGAGGACGCAGCCGGCCTGCGGGTGGGGATCAAGGCCCACCGGGGCTGGGCCGGCTGGTTCGCCGAGACGGTCCACGCCGCCGGGCCCCGGGTCGCCTGGCATGCCGAGGTGCTACCGGCCGCGCTGCAACCAGGGGCAAGGGGCCGGGGTATCGCAGTGTTCGCCGTCCAGACGGCCACCACCCAGACGAGCGGCGTCATCAACTACATCGTCGTGGCGGCCGTGTCCCGGGGCCGCACCTACCGCTGGATCGTGGGCTATGGGCACGGGGTGGTGGCGGGGGCCGCCACCGACGTCTTGTGGACGTCGCCATGGCACACCGGGCCCGCAGGAGCCGACCTGCCCAGGGTGGCGGTCACGGTCATTACAGACGGGCGGCGTCGCCTGGCGGATTGGCTCGGTGCCACCGGGGGGTTCCACAGTGACCACCTCGAGCTGAGCATCCCGGCACCCTTCCAGGCCTACCTCGAGGTGCAGAGCTCAGGGCCGCCCTACAGCACCCGCTTCGAGGACTTCTGGGTCGCCGACGACGCACCGTTGCGGATCGAGGGACTTCTCCCCGGCCAGCGTGCCTCCCTGATGACGAGTGGAGGGCGACGGACCGCCAGTGCCGTCGCCGGCGCAGACGGCACTGCCTCGCTCCGCCTCGAAGGGCCCTTGCTGGCAGGGACGGCCACCCTGGCCGTAGGGGTCGGCAGTGGAGCGGTAAGGGTCTACCGGGCCGTGGCTTACGCAGGCGGCGACACCATCAGGC
>JAKACE010000466.1 GCA_021821705.1 Actinomycetes bacterium
CGGTCGCCGAGTCCGAGACCGTCCCCGAAAGGGTGACGTCCCGGGCGTACTCGACGACGCCGATCTGCGCTGGTGTCCCACCAACCGGTACCGAGCTGCTCGCAGGCGTGGTCAGGCCGGGGCCCCAGAAGCTGGGCGCCAGGTAGCCGGCCGAGGTGGCGACGGCCAGCTGGTACGTCCCGGCACCGAGGCCGACCGTGCTTGCCGTGACATTGCCCAGGACGGTGAAGCTCCCGTCGGAGCCGGTGACGGCCGAGTATGTCGACCCGCCAGGCCCCGTAGCCGTAACCGTCAGCCCGACGAGGCCGGCAAGCAGGTTGTGAGGCGACGAGGGGGCATTGCCCACGTTGCCGAGGTCCTGGATCACGCCCGTCACCTTGCCCTGGATACAGCCGACCGGTGCGACGGTCAGCTGGAACGGGCTCGATGCGGGCTGGTTCACCCCGGGCGAGACCTTGAAGGACTTGTCGACACCACCGGTACAGCCCAGGTAGGCCTCGATGGAGTAGGTGTACGAGCTCGACGAGCCCAGGCTCACGCCGGTGAAGGTGACGGAGCCCGAACCAGGGGGAGCCACCTGCTGCTGCACCAGGGTCGCAGGCGTCGTGGTCGTGTCGTACAGAGCAAAGGTGGCCCCCTCCAGGGGCGAGCCACCCGAGGTGCTGGCGGCCACGTTGAGGGTGGCCTCCTCGTAGAGGGTCACGGGCTGGCCGTTGTTCACCTGCACCGCCGGGCACGGCGCGGCGCTGCAGGAGGCTGCGATCGGCACCACGACTTGCACGGGAGCAGGCAGGTCGTAGCCGGCGTCACCGAACAGCAGACGGTACGTGCCCGGCACCGCCGCGCCCGGCACCGGGGACGCCGGGTCGTTCCACACGATGTTGCCGCCGGCATCGACGCTGGCCGTGACGTCGGTGCCGGCCCCGGAGCCCGATTCGACGGTCACAGTCACGGCCTGCAGTTCGGCAGCGCTTGCCGGGGGGTTGTAGGCCGCCGGTCCTTTGTCGAGCGCCACTCTGCCCGAGATCGCCGACACCAGCGGTGTCAGCACCAGGTCGGCGAAGTACCCCGGCGTGCACCCGGGTGGGGCCGTCAGAGCCACCATCGTCGTCGACGATGACGAGGCGGCCGTGGAACTGGTGGAGGAGGGACCGGCAGCCGAACCGGTGGAGGAGGGACCGGCAGCGGAGGCGGTGGACGAAGGCGACGTGGCCACCGGCGGGCTCGTAGACGGTGGCGAACCGCTGCAACTGGGCACCGTCACGTTGTTCTTGGTGAACGGCAGGAAACCACCGGCCGTCACCTGAAGGCTGAGGGTGGGTGATGCTATTTCCTCGCCTGGCGGCACCTTGGTGAAAGCGAACGTCCCGTCGGCGTTTATCGGAGTGGTAAAGGTCCCCAGCAGGAGCGTCGGTGGGTTGATGTTCGTGTCGTAGTACTGCCAGGTGGCCGTCACCGTCCCAGGTGAACAGGTGGCGGCGCCCGCCGGGGGGGTGCATGTCACCGGCTCCAGCGTGCCGCCCGAGCTGAACACCACCGAGCCCGCGATGTTGGCCGAGGACACCAACATGACGGTGGAGTACTGGGCCATGGTGTTGTCCTGCACGCCCACGAGCGCCGGGTCGGGCCGCGTCGTGACGACCTGCCCGCTGCCGTTCTCGGCGTTGGCGAAACAGACGTAGTACTGGCCGGGCGGCAGCCCCGAGAAGAGGACCGGGTTGCCCGGGCTTCCCTGCGTTCCCGTCGTCAGGGTCTCGGTCACCGCTCCGTCAGTCGGGCAATCGACCGCAGGCACGGCCTGCACGCCTCCTGGGGAGCCGAGCGACGTCGATGCCGACGTCGCCGGGGTGCTCGACGTCGGGCAGGGTGGCGTCGTCTGACCGGCCGAGGTCGTCGGAAGTGGGCCGCCACCACAACCGAAAGGCCCCGTGACCGTCACCTCGGTGCTGACCTGTTCGAGCGAGCCGCCCTGGCCCGGCGTGACGGCGTCAACCCTCAGTTGGCCGTACATGTCCAGGTTGAAGTCCCGGACCTGGCTCTGGCCGACCGGGATGGTCACCGAGCCGCTGGTGGGCGCCCAGCTGTCCTCGTAACCGCAGGGGCTCGGTTGACCGGTGGCGCAGGTGGCGTCCTGGTTGGGGGTGCCGGGTGCGTACGGGCCCTGCACGGACACCTCGTAGGTCCCGTGGGGCAGCCCCACCATGCGGTAGCTGCCGTTGGCGCTCGCATAGCACCCCTTGGTAGTGCCGTCGGGGCCGGTGACCAGGGCTGTCGGCGGCGCACTGGTGTTGGCCAGGAGGGCGCACCCGGCCGTGGCAGGCAGTGGCGAGACGGTAACGAACGCTCCTCCCACGACCCCGCTGGCGTCGCTTACGACAACGCCGGAAATGGCCTCCAGGGGCGGGAGCAGCACCACCGGAGCGACGGCCAGCGCGTCCATGGGCACGTCGACAACCACGCTCGCCTGCTCGAAACCAGGAGCGGTGACAGTCACGGTGTGGGCCCCGGCGCCGAGGCCCGGCACCACGTAGGAGCCATTGCTACCGAGTGCGGCCGAAAGGGCCGGGTTGCCGTCGACCTCAGCGGTGCCATGGGTTACGGCCGAGCCTGTGGCCAGGTCGAGGACGTTGCCTGTTATCTGGGCCTTGTCCTGGGCCGCCTGGCTGAGCGACGGCATGTCGACGGCCCCGACCACCCTGGGTTGGCCCGCCGTCACGTCGATCTCCGTCGACTTGGTCTTGTAACCGAACAGCGAGAACACCAGTACGTAGTGGCCGGGTGCCACATTTGCCATCTCGTAGGTGCCCGGGAGCCGGCCGCCCGCACC
>JAKACE010000467.1 GCA_021821705.1 Actinomycetes bacterium
CTGCCGCCGGGGCCCAAGTCTTGGAGGATGTTATCGGCGGTCCGGCAGCGGGCACTGGGCCGATGTGGTGGTGGAGCCAACTGTCCAACGAGCTCGATGCGCCCGGGCGGGCCCGTCAGACGGTGCTCACAGCGGCGCGTTGGGGGGTGGCGGCAACGAGCAGGGCTGCCGAGCGGACCAGAATGGGAAGGGCCCTTGCGGCAGCCGCTGCGGCGATGGCGAGGGTGCGCGACGCCGCCGCCCCGGTTGCCGCCCGGCTGACCGGCGAAGTGCCGGCCAACATCGCCTCGCTCCTGGAAGCGGCGGTACTGGATGTCGGGCGGCTGCCCGACCGGGTGCGCTCTGAGGTGCTACGCCTGCCATCGAGCTTCCGCAGTTTCGATCAGCACCCAGAGGACATAGGCGAGCTCGTACGCCGTGCCTCAGTGCGCTGGCCTGACCGGTCCCGGCCGGTGGTGGCGGTCGGCGTACGCACCTCGGGGAGCTACCTGGCGCCTCTGGCTGCGGCCTACCTGAGGGCCATGGGCTACGAGGACGTCGCCGTGGTCACGTTGAGGCCCGGTGTCGAGCCGTCAGCCGGGGCTCGGAAAGCGTTGGAGCGGGTCACGGCCGGACCAGGTCTGGCACTGGTTGTCGATGACCCTCCGGTTAGCGGGCGCAGCATCGCCCGCACGGCAGCCCGGCTGGAGAAGATGGGTGCGCCGCCCGCTGCCGTTGTCCTTCTTCTTGCCTGGGCCGGCCCGGGGGGCGAACTCCCGGCAACGCTCGGGCGGTACCCGCGGGTGGATCTGGAGTGGTCCGAATGGCACGTCCAGCGGCTCCTGGCGCCAGGGCGCGTAGCCTGCGTGCTCGAGCATCTCGCGGTCGGTTACCAGGTCGGGAGCTGCCTGGCACGGCCCCAACAGGAGGCGGCAAGGCGCGGCCACGTCCAGGCCCGCTACGACGTCGTCCTGCTGCCCGCCGCCACCGGCGTCGTCGAACCGGCAGAACTGGTCGTCGAGGGCACCGGTCTGGGCCTTTTTGGCCGGTACGCCTTGGCGGTGAGCCGTGCCCTCGGCCCGGCGGTGGCACCGGTGCTGGGCTTCGTCGACGGCCTCACTTACAGGCTGGAGCCACCGGGCGGTTGGCCCGCCGGTGACATCACCGAGGCGAGCGCTGCGGCTGCGGTAGCGGCCTATGTCAAGCGGCGCCAGGTCGCTCTACCGGCGCCGGCCGACAGGGCGCAGGTGCTGGGCGGCAGACTGCCCGTCTGGGAGGCGGCGACAAGGGCACTGGCGCCTGCGCTGGGCCGGCCCGAGCCACTGCTGCGGCAGGCGTTGCTCGCTCCCTTCGCCAAGCGGCTGCTCTCCGCTCGGGTGCCTTCGGTGGTCGACGGCAACATGGCGGCTGCCAACTGGTACGACGACGGCGACGGGCTGGTGAAAAGCGAGGCCGCCACCGGCGCGTTCTGGAACTTCGACCTCGCCTGCTACGACGCGCTGTACGACATGGCGGCGGCAAGTGCGCAAGCGGACCTTGTGGAGCTGCACGAGGAAGCGGCGGCTGCGGCGTCACGGCGTTGCGCTGAGACATCTTTGCCCGAGCCCGGCGCTGCGGCGGCCAGCTACGTGCGGGCGTGGGAGCAGGTCGTCGGTTACAGCGGGGACGAGGAGCGCTGGCTCACCTACCGCTTGGTCCACCTCTGGGACCTGAGGCGCCGAGGCGAGCTGAACTGGGAGATGTGGGGACGGGCCTCGAGCCGGGCCGTCAACTCCTACATGGCGTCGGTCTACCTGGCCGATGTGGCGCCCCCATCGCAATGGCGTGAGGGCACCGGTCCCTGCGCCCTCGACCTGGACGGCTGCCTGGAAGGCGGCGCTCTCGGCTTCAGTGCCGTCACGGCACCCGGCGCGCTGGCCCTGCGCGCCCTGCGGGCCCACTGCGTGCCAGTTCTCCTGGCGACGGGCCGGTCTCTGGGTGAGACGGCAGAGCGGAGTGCCACTTTTGGTCTTTTCGGTGCGGCAGCCGAGTATGGCGCGGTCGCGTACGATGCCGCCAGTGCCACGGCAACCGCTGTCGTGCCCGAAGCACAGCTCGATGCCATGGCAAGTTTGCGCGAGCGGTTGTACGAGCGCGGTGACGTCGAGTTGAGCCCGTTCCACGGCTACAGCATCAGGGCGCGCCGGGCCGGTGACGGAGAGGGCCGCCGGCTCGGCCCTGACGCTGTGGGCGACCTGGGAGACGCCTGGCAAGTGGTAACCGGTCACCACCAGACGGACATTGTGCCGGCCGGTGCTGACAAAGTGCGCGCATTGCGCTTGCTGATGGGCGCGGGCCCCATGACCGGTGGCCCGGCCGAGGAGGGGGGACTGCTCTCGTTGGCTGTCGGCGACACCAAGAGCGACCTGGCCATGCTGCGGGCGGCGCGCTTCGGCATAGCTCCGGCCAACTGCGACGACGAGGTGAGGCGGAGCGGGGTAACTGTGGTGGGAGCCGGCTACCAGGACGGCGTCGCCGAGGCGGTGACCCGCTTACTAGGGCACCGGCCCGGGGCCTGCGCTGCCTGCCGGGCACCCACGATGGGCAAATCGCGCCGCCAGCTCACGGCCCTGTTGTCGAGCCACAGCGGCGGGCCCCGTCGGATGATGCCGCTCTTGACACAGCTGGCCAGCACATGGGCTCCGGCGCGGCGCCGGCCATGACCCAGGCTGAGCACGCCCCTGCCCGGGCGGACCTGGCATCGTCGTTTGCGTACCGGCCCGAGCCGGGCTGGCGGGTGCTGGTCGGCATCCACTACGGGCTGGGACGTCTCCTGCTGCTGGGGCGGGTACTCCTGCGCCGGCCTGT
>JAKACE010000468.1 GCA_021821705.1 Actinomycetes bacterium
CCTCCTAACGCCGTGAGCACATCATATCGGCGGTTTACGTTAACGTCAGGTTACGCGTCAGGTGCGCCGAACCGAACCCTGTGGGTTCGGGTTGTGGCCAACCCAGACTGGCCAACCCAGACTGGCCAACCCAGACTGGCCAACCCAGACTGGCCAACCCAGACTGGGGACTTCCAGTTACACGGTGGCGCCGGGCCGGCGGAGAGAGTTGACCTCCAGCAGCGCCATGACATCCTCGCTGCGAAAACGAAGGTGCCCGCCCACCGTGCGCAAGCACGCAAGCTTTCCCGATGACGCCCAGTTGATGACTGTGCGTTCAGTCACATCGAACAAGGCGGCTACCTCGTGGCTGCGCAGGAGCGAGCTGCCATCGGGCGCCGAACGCGCCCCATTGCTGGCTTCCACGGGCACAACCGGCGCTGCCAGCAAGTTGTCAGTCGCCCTATGAGCAGACAGGGCAGTTGAGATGAGGCGCCCCGCGGCGATCATGGCGGCGCGTTCCCGTCTCGACAGCTCGCGCGGCTGGGTGTCGAGGACCGCAAAAATGGCGATTGCCTCACCGCTCGGGCCTGCCAGAGGCACCGCTAGCAGCCAACGGACCCCGAGGTTGGAATGGGCGAGCCGGCTCCGCGATAGGGCTGGGTTGGTTGCGGGGTCGGTCACTTCGACGGGTTCACTCCGCGCGGCAATGATGGCGAACAGCTCAGGATCCTCGAGGGCTTCGCGTTCGACGCCGAAGGTGAGGGTGCTCCAGCCTTCACCCCGTGCCACAGTGAGCAGGGCGAGCGGGCAGTGTGCCGCTGTCGCTCCGACGAGGAGTAGGTCCAAGAACGCCTGACCAGCCTGGTTGGCGGCTTCATCACGCTTGGCCGACCCGGGAGCGGCCGCGACTGCATGACCTCCCAAGTTGACTACGCGGGGGTTCAGAGGGCGGCGAGCCGCCCCCAAAGACGGCCCCCTCGACAAGCCGCGCTCCAGCTGGGAGCTCGACTGTAAAACGGTTGGGCTTGCCTCGCTCACGATGATGCTTGCCTCCTAATCCCGAAGTGCCCTGGAAAGGACCTCCAGGAAAAGTCTCGGCGGGACGCCTCGACCTCTTGAGTAAGGACGGAGAAAAGCTGCGAACGTTACGCCCTGGCGCAGGACACGGCGCTCAGGTCAGAGTACGTGCTGCCAGCCCGAAGGCACCAGCGGGGCTCCGGCCAGGCGGCGCCGGCCCGTGTCGGGCACGCAGACGCCCACGGCAACTGGGCCAGGGAGCCCAGCCGATTGGAACGAAGCCAGCGGCGAGCAGCCGGCTGGGAGCGTGAAAACGAGGACAAAGTCTTCGCCGCCGCCGAGCGCCTCTTCGAGCGTGGCCCCGGGTGCCACCGGTACCTGAGTGAGCTCGAAGCCCACGCGAGAACTGTCGGCCAGCCGAAACAGGTCGAGCGCCAGCCCGTCCGACACGTCGATCATCGCCGTGGCGCCGGCCTCCCTGGCGGCACGGCCCTCGGCTAGTGCCGGCAGCGGGCGCGCGTGGGCGGATGCGAGCGCCTGCTCGACTGGCACCAGCACCGACACGAGACCCTGCCCACGCAACCCGGGGTGGCCGAGGGACGCCCGTCGCAGGCAGCGAAGTCCGGCCGCCGCGGCCCCGAGGGGACCGGTCACCCATACGGTGTCACCGGGACGCGCCCCACTGCGCAGCACCGCGGGCCGATCGGCCCACCCGGCCACAGCCACGCTCACGACGGCCTGACTACTGCCGGACAAGTCCCCGCCCACGATCGGGCAACTGTAACGGGCAGACGCCTCCAACAAACCGTCGTAAAGCTCACGCAACGCCTCGGTGCCGAGCCCCGAGGCTCCGACAAGGGCACACGCCGGCGTCCCTCCCATGGCAGCAATGTCGCTCAGGTTGACCGCCAATGCCTTCCAACCGAGGTCGGAGAGCGTGGTGAGCGACAGGTCGGCGTCCAGGCCCGGGACCACCGTGTCGAGCGCGAGCAGCAATTGAGGGCCGCCGCCTGGGGCCGTCACGACAGCGGCGTCGTCGCCGTACCACGTTTGCCCCTCTGGAGCTGGCGGGAGCAGCCGGCGCAAGAGCTCCAGCGCGTCGTGCTCGGAGCTGGGGCGCTCCTCCGGTTCGCCGGGTGACGATGATGGCGCCTGCGTCACACCGCTACATCCTGGAGAGCAGTTCGGCCTTCTTGGCCGCGAACTCACGCCGAGAGATCACACCCTGGCGGCGGAGCTCGCCCAGCTGAGCGAGCTGGTCAGCGACGCTCGCGTGTGCGTCCAGGAAGCCGCCACCGTGGCCCACGTCGCCCTGCCCGGGACCAAGGCTCGGCATCCTGGCGAAGTAGCCGGCTCGGTCGGCCTGCGCAACGAGCTGGGAGATCAAGTTTTGGACCGCCATGGGGCGAGGCAAGTCAGGGAAAACGTCTGGGCTGTCGCGCCCGGGGGACTCTATGAGCACGTCACCGCAACCGAGGAGCCGGTCAAAGACCGTCTGCCTGCATGAGACGTCGGTGAGCCGGTTGATCAGGATCTCCCGCGCGACACGCCGGAAGGCGCCCTTCCTCACCACCAACCTCTGCGTCGTCACGACGAAACTCGTAGTGGCCCACCGGAGCCATCGGCCCCCCAGCCAGAAGAGCGAAAGCACGAGCGTCGCCGCTAGTACGAGGTCCGCCCAACGCGGGGCGGACTTGGCCAGCGCGACCAGCGAAGCGGCCGCTATGACGACAACTGCGGCCGCCGGGCCAAACAGGAACTTCCAGTGCGGGCGGAGGTCCGCCGCTACTTCTTCACCAGGGTTGAGCAACTTCGCCGG
>JAKACE010000009.1 GCA_021821705.1 Actinomycetes bacterium
TCACCTCTCCCGGTGGCCTGGTCCGGCCCCGGCGCCTCAGCCGAGCTGAAGTTGGGCTGTCACCCAATTGAACACAGCCTTGTCGAGCCCGCTGATGAGGCCGCCGATGGCGACGATGGCGACCACTCCGATGACGATCAGGCCGAGGTTGTCGGTGATCTGGCTGCCGCTGGTGTCCGTGAGCACGTAGCGCAGCCGGCGTCCGACAGCCCGGTACCTCCTGGGGCGGCGGCGCCGGATTTCGTGTGCATGCCTCACCTTTTTCTCCTTTTATTGGTCCCCGCAGAACGGGGAACGCTCGGCTTTCAGCGAGCGAACAGCAGCGCCGGAAGCGGTGCCAGCATGAAGGCGAACAGCACCGGCGCCATGAACACCATGCTCGGCATCACCAGTGCCATCTGGCGGCGCCCGGCGCTGCGCTCTACCTCTTCGCGGCGCTGGCGCCGCAGGTCGTTCGCCTGGTCCAGAAGGGCTTTTGACAGTTCGGTCCCGCCGTTGGTGGCCACCGCCAGCAGGCGGTAGAAGCGGGCAGCGGCGGGCTCGGCCGACTCTTGTGCCACAAGGGCGAAGGCTGCGGCCTCGCCGTAGCCGGCGGCCGCCAGGTGCAGTGCGCGCGCCAGGTCCTCGAGCACCGGGCCGTCGCCGCGCTGGACCAGGTCTGACAGGGCCACGAAAAGGCTCCTGTTGTTGTCGATCTTGACCGCCAGGGCGGCGGCTACGGTCGGAAGGTCGTTGCGCAGCTTCTCGTTGCGCCTCCGGCGGCCAGCGGCCAGGCGCTCCCTGCCGCGCCTCACGCCCACGAAGATGCCGAGCACGAAGAAAGCGGCTACGCAGGTGGCATTGCCCGTAACCGTCCCGGCCAGGCCCGCCAGCACGGGCGCGCCGGCCAGCCAGTACACGCAGCTGCGACGGAACGCGTCCACATCGGCACGCATACCTGCCTGGCGCAGTGCCAGTTCCAACCGGTCGGCCGGTGTCAGCAAGGCAGCGCGCGCCAAGGCGTCGACCGCCCCGGCAACCATCGGGCCGACGACGCGGCCGAGGACCACGCGGCCGGGCAGTTGGGCCGCCGACGCCGGCGTGCCTGCACCCAGCTGCGCCCGGGCACGTTCGACGAAAGGCGCTATGCGCAACTGAGGAGAGCGCCGAGGGGCGACCGCCCGCCGCGCCAACTCCCACGCCAGGCCGGCGGTGAGCACCGCGGCCAGGAGCGCTGCCAGCCTCCCGACGTTCAACTGGCCCCACCACCTACGAACACCCGCCTCATGGTTGCCAGCGGGCGCACCAGCCGGCGGCACAACGCCAAGCCCACCGCCGACATGGCCAAACCGACAGACAGGACAGCCACCCCGGCCGGCGACGAGAAGTAGTCCCGGTAGGCCGCATTGGTGGCACACAGGAAGAACAACACGGCATAGGGCACCACGAGGCAGCCCCAGACGGCCGACCGCGACTGCAGCTGAAGGGTCCTGGTCCTCTCGGCCAGGGCCAGGTCGGCGGCCACCTGTTCGCTGAGGTCCGACAGGACGCGCAGGGCCGTCCCGGTCCCCTCCTCCATGGCGGCACCCAGCGCCAGCAGGACCGAGTCGGCGACCGGGTCCGCCAACTCCGCCCTCAGGATCTCGAGTGCCCTGGCGTCCCCTACGGAGGAGCCGAGCCGGAAGGCCCGCTCCATCGGCGCCCGCAGCGGTGGCGGTCCCGAGACGGAGAGGCCCTCGAGAGCCTCGTGGACGGTACATATACCGGCCCCGAGGGATCCGGCAAGGTAGCGCAGGGCGTCGGGCCACGCTGCGCTTCGCTCGGCCCCCGCATGGGCCCGGCGGGAGGCCCAGTAGCCAAAAGGCGCACAGCCGCACCCGATTGCCACGACAACGGCAACGGGGAGCGCTCCGCACGCACCGTAAGCCAACACCAACCCGCAGGCGGCAGAGGCGCCGGAGGCACCCCAGAACTGCGACGGGCTGACCCCCGCAGCGGCTTGGGCCAGCCACGCGCGCCCTCCAGGTACCCGGCCCTGCCACCTGGCCCGTGCCCAGGGTCGCGCTCTGGCCCACGACGGGACAGCCGGCCAACGGGCGCCAGTTGGGCTGCCTGCACCACGAGCGCACACCGCAGCCGCCAGGGCCCAGACCAGCAGCATCGTGAAGATGGCCGCCAGCGTGCTCACCACTGCACCTCGGTGCCCTTCAGCAGACCGGCGAGATCCGTCCCATAGCGCCGGAGCAGCCGGTTGCAGCGCTTCTCCAGGGCAACGCCGACAGCAGCGGTCCTGAGCTCCATGACGTCGCCGATGTCGTCACGACGGAAGACTGGCGCCAGTGCGACCGAGGCGGTGTGGCCCGAAAGCTGTGGCGGTACGGTACAAATCTCGGTCACCTGGCGCTGCAGTGCCCCGTCCGAGTCGTCGATGTCGCAGTAGACGACGACATCGAACATGGCGGCGAAGCGGGCCACAAGCTCGGCGAAGGGGGTAGCGGGCACCGCTTTGGTGGCGCACACCGCCAGGGCTTCGAAGGCACCGGCCGCATCCTCGGCATGCACGGCCGCCAGGACCCCCGTCCCGAGCGTTCCGGCCATCAGCAGGTCCCAGGCCTCGGCGCCCTTCAGCTCCCCCAGAACGACCAGTTCGGGCGACGCCACCCGGGCCGAGCGCATCAGCTCGGTCAGGCCCTCGACTTTCGAGGTCTGCCAGTACTCGCCGTTCAGTAGGGGTGCGTTCAGCTCCCGCTGCTCCTCGGCGCATACGACCCTTCGCCCGGGCGGGACAGCCCGCAGCAGAGCTTCGAGGAGCGTTGTCTTACCCGCACCCGGCGGGCCGGCCACCAGCAGCCTGGTCCTTCGCACCCGCATGAGCAGCTCGAGGAAGGCGGCGGCCTCCGGTGACAGCGAGCCGAACGCAACCAAGTCGGCCAGGGTGGTATTGCGCTTTTTCGGGATGCGCAGGGTGAAGGACACGGCGCCGTCGACGCGGGGCGGGACACTGGCCGACAGCCGTGCCTGGCGGCCGTCCGGCAGGCGCACCCGCACGCCGTCGACCTTGGGGTGGGAAGCGTCGATGTTCTCGCCCGCAGCGTTGACCATTCGCTGGACGGCCGCGACCACGGCGCTCGCCCCGGACGCCGAGTCGACAAAACGGGACCTGCCGTCGGTGGTCCGCACCATCATTTCGCCATCCCAGCCGAACACCTCGTCCACTTCGGGGTCGGCCACTATCGCGTCGAGCTCGGCGCCCAGGCCGTGCAGCTCACCCAGGACACGCTCGACGACCCCGGACGGGTCCACGAACGGCCCCATTCCCGGGTGCTCGCCGCGCATCAGCTCGCGCTGGAAACGTTCGACCTCGGCCGCGACCACCTCTTCGCACGCGGCCCGGTCAGGCACCCCGGGCACGAGGTCGAGGGCGGCCACCGCGTCCAGGGCACGCGAGCGCAACAGGGCGAACGCGCTGCTCACCTGGCCACCACCGGGGCCCAGCGCTGAGCCCAGGACCGGGCACGAGGGCGCCCTGTGGCCCGGCCACCGGAGCCGACGACGTCGTGCACCAGCGCCTGCGCCGCCGCCAACCACGCCCCGCCCTCGGGCAGGGCCGCGTTCCACCGTGCCCGCGCCACGGCCGGGTCCTCGGGCAGGAACCGGCAGCTGGCGAAGGGATGTGCCCCCGTATTGGACGAGACGATCCCGGCCAGGTGGTCGCGCTCGTAACCGCTGCGCCGCGCCCGGCCGAACACCGCATGGCAGGAGCTCGAGCCCCCCTCTCCGACGTAGGCCGCTCGCCAGTTGACGAGCCTGGCGGCACCCTCGGGGTCGGGCTGAGCCACCACGACGACGCTGGCAGCCATGGAAAGGGCCCTGGCACCAGCCCTGGACCGGCTGGCGGCGGCTCCCGTCCCGAGAGGGCCCAGCTCCACGAGCACGTGGTCGTAGCGACCAGCCGCCTCGCGCAGCAGCCTCTCCAGGTGCTGGCTGTGGATGCCCGGGGGCGTCCCGGGGGGCACGCAGAGCGCGTCGAAGGCCCCCAGGGGGCGGGTGCCGTCCCCTCTTGCACCCGAGAGGCCCTCGGGTAGAGCGCTGAGGCCCTGGGCTGCCAGCGAAAGAGCCCACGGCAGGCCTCCTTCACCCGAGCGCATGAGCCGGGAGACCATGACCGGCGTGGAGTCATCGGCCTCGATCACGAGCACGCGCATCGTCCTGCTGAGCTCCTGCGCCGCCGCCACCACCATCTCGCTCAAACCGGCGCCGCCGCTCACCTTCGTCCAGGCGCTCAACGAGGGCACCGGCGACCCGGCGTCCCCACGAGCGGCCGGGCCGGGCAGGCGGGGCCAGTCCGGGCCCCCGGAAGCAGGGGCGGCCCGTTTGCCGGCGCGCAGCGCGGTGGCCACCAGCTCGCCCGGCGCGCAGCTGCTGGGAAGGACCTCGTCCACCCCCAGTTGCTCGAGGTAGCGGGCACCCATGCCGCCATGGGGCTCGGCCACGCCGACGACATGGGCGCCCGTCTCGTGGGCCCTGGCCACGTCGGCCGCCGTGACCGTGCGCATCACGTCGTCGAGCATGAGCACGTCGGCCCGGCTCAGCACCTCACCAAGGGCGGCCCTGTCGGCCGGCACCTCCAGGCTGACACCCCGGGCATGGTCGCGCAGGTAGGAGCGCACGGCGACGCCCCAAGGCGCACGGGTGGCGACGAGCGCCACCACGACATTGCCACCGGCGGCGCCTGTGCTGCCCTCAGTCACGGCCGGCCCCGGTACCGCCCGGCGGCGCTCCCCGCCCTGCCCGTCCGGCCAAACCTGCCGTGGGCTGCGAGCGCACCAGCTCGACCTGGTCGGCGCTGGTCCCCGAGGCCGTTGCCAGCGCCGTGGCCACCTCCAGTGCGCTGGCGCGGCTCACCTGCACCACGACGTCGTACCCGGGGCCAGACCCCGAGAGCAGGCCCGCCCCCGGTGAAGACCCGGACGTCCCCACCACCCGCAAGCCCGTGGCCACGTAGCGGCTCCGGCGGGGCGAAGCCAGGATCATGTCCACCTCGTCGCCCGCCACCAGGGTGCCCCCGGCGGCTTGGGCTTCGGGCAGCGGGATGCTCATCTGACCGGCCCCAGCACCGCGCACCGGCACCGCGATGACGTCCGGCGTCAGGGGATCGCCGGCCCCGACGCCAACGGCCGTCACCCACCCGTACGGCACGTCAGCGGGGGAAAAGACGGCCCGGGTGAGCACCCCCGCCGCCGCGCTCACCTCGACGGCACGGACATCGGACGGGCTGAGCACGGTCCCGGCGGGCAGCGTTGTCGCTGCCACAGCGACCCGTATGGTCGCCCCCCGCTGAGAGAGCGCAGCGTAGACGCTCCCACCTGCCAGCACCGCCAGCACCGCAGGGACCAATGTCCCCGCAGAAAGGCGCCGCGGGCGGCGGGGCCGCTCGGCCCAGCCAGCCGGGCCGGCGGCGGGCGCCTCGGCCAGGGCACGCAGCGGCGTCTCAGCGCGCACCGACCGCCACCCCCACCACGCCGGCCACAGCCAGGAAGGGGCACAGCGCTACCGCCTGGCCCCGCCCCCGGCCCGCCCGAGGGGCTCTGGCCCAGAGCGCGCACGCCAAGGGCGCCACAGCCAGGCAGGCCACTGCCAACCCGGGCCTGACCGCCCCGACCCCGAAAGCAACCAGGGCGGCCATGCGGGCGTCGGCGCCTCCCAGGCGACCAGGCAGCAGGGCAGCCACCGAGATGTACGCCAGCGCGCCCACAAGAGCCGCCATAGCCCCGCTGGCCGCCGCCAACCAATAGCCCGACGTCCCGGCGGCCACCAGGGCCCCCGCAAATACAGCCGGCGCGCCGGCGCGCCACAGGGCCGGGGGAACCCGCATCCAGCACAGGTCAGCCACGCCGACAGCGACGAGCAGGCAAGCCCACACCGCGACACCCGCCAGACCGGCCACGCCGGCTGGCAGCCCGGCGGCGGGCCCCGACCAGAGCGGACGTTGCCAGGCCGACCCGACGGCCACCGCCGCCAGCCCGGCGCCCACGAGCAGCGGGGCCCGGCCCTGAGCCCACGGCGGTACCGGCCCCCCGCCTGCGGGCGCAGCACCCCGACCGGCGCGCGCCGCCAGGCCCCCGAGCACGCTCGCAGCCCCGACCAGGCAGACCTTCGTTGGCGCGTTCAGCATCCCGGCGTCCAAATGGACCTCCCTTGCTCCCGTCCGGTAACCGGCCCGCCACCGGCCCGGCATTCAAACCGACGTCGCGCCGGCATGGCGCCGGCGGCCGGGCGCAGCTTCGCGTCGGTGCGGCCGGCGCGTCGGCACCACTCTGGCCGATATGGCCTCGGTGCGTTCCCACGAGAGGCGTATATAAGCACGTGCGGCGCCGTTCGCCAAATGCAAGCCGGAAAGTGCTGCTGCTTGCCCGCTTTAGCGGTGTAATTACCGGGCTGTCATTGGCAGGTGGTCCTGCCCTCATCCTCGCGCGTAGCGCGCGAAACGCGCTGGCCAGAAGCGCACGGGTTGTGAGCCGGTCGGCCGTCCACGGCGCACCCGCCGACAATCATTGCCAGTAGCTTGCCATCCCGCCGGCTACCAACGGCCGGGTGCCGGGCGCCCCCCTATCGCCGTGCCCTGGCCAACAAGGGCTGGTAAAGCTCTATATAGCGTGCTGCGAGAGCGCTAAGCGAATGTTCACGCGCTCGTTCGTATCCTGACCGAATTATCTGCTGAATTTCGGGCCCCCCGGCAAGCGCTTTCTTCAGGGCGACCGCGAGCGCAGCTGGGTCGCCCGGTGGCACGAGCAGCGCGTCGCGCTCTGAGCGCGCAACAGACGCGTAACCGGGGATATCGCTGGCCACCACGGCGGCGCGCGCCGCCATCCCTTCGAGCAGGACCACGCCGAAGCTCTCACCGTGCAGCGAAGGGGCCACCAGGACGTCGGCGGCCCTCAGGCGGCGCAGCTTCTCATCCTCGCTGACCGTGCCGAGCCACTCGAACCTGACGTCGCCCAGGGTCGCCTCGCGCAACGAACGCGTCTGGGGGCCCTCGCTGGCCACCCATACCCTTGCGTCTACGGCGTAGCCGACAACTGCTTCGATCAGCACGGCGAGGCCCTTGCGCGGCTCGTGCCGGCCGAGGAAGAGCACGGTGGGCCCGGAGCGTTCCCATGGCTCGGCCTGGTCGAACTGCTCGAGGTCGATGCCGTTCCAGACCAACTCGTAGTCGCCACCCAGAGCCCGGCGAGCAGTGGCCAGGGCCATCGGTGATACGGCGCAGCGCAGCTGCAGCCGTCTCAAGGCCCAGCGTGCGGGCCGCTTGACGGCGCGGTACCAGGCGATGTCGCCGGCGCGGTGGAAGGTCCCAGCCAAGGGGCCGTCACTGAACAGCAGTGCGGTCAGGGCCGGGCCCGGCACCAGGGGCTCGTGCAGGTGGACGATGTCGAAGCGCTCCTCGCGCAGCGCCCTGATAGTGCGCAGTGCCGCAGCCGGGTCGGGAGCGATGGGAGCCATCGACCCGTTGGCGGCCGTAGGCACGGAAGCCCCGAGGGGCGTGACCCACGGCCACGGTGGGGGCCCGTCACAGGGTGCCAGTACCCTCGCCTCCACCCCGGCTGCCCTCATGGCACGGACCAGGCCCAGTACCTGCCCCTGGACGCCACCGGGGATACTGAGACTGTACGGACAGACCATGCCCACCCTCATGGCAGTCAACCCCCGGGCCAGTTCGGGGAAACCAGCCGGGCCCTCATCCCGGTTGCCGCCTGAGGGGCGGGTCGTCGGGCCAGTTTGGCTGGACGAGGTGCCACTGGGTCGGAGCCTCGCGTATCAGCACCTCCAACTCCCCGGCCAGGTCCTGGGTCCCCTTGCTCACGATGTCGCGCAGCCTCTGGCCGCGCTCCAGGGCAAGCGGCGGCCTGAACACGATGTGGTGGCCGTCGACACCGTGAGCGAAGTAGATCGCCGCCGCCACCAAGGGGGCGCTGGAGCGCACTGCCAAGGTGACTGGACCGGCAGGCATCGCGGTGGACGCTCCGAAGAAGGTTGCCTGTATCCCCGAGGTGGCCCCGACCAGACGGTCGGAGAGCAGGCACACGACGTGGTTGTCGGCAAGCGCCTGCAAGATGGCGGCCGAGGCTCCGGGGCCGACGGCCACGACGTTGACCCCCAGACGCCTACGGAAAGCAACGAACCAGTCGAACAGGTCGGGCGGCTGGAGGTCTTCCACGGCGACGGTGACGCGCACCCCTCTCGCCACCAGGTAGCGCGCTCCCCATTCCCAGCCACCGAGGTGGGGGGCGGCGACGATAACCCCCTTGCCTGCGGCCAGGCCGGCGTCTATGTGGTCCTCGCCTTCAGTCGTGACGGCGGCCACCACTCTGTCCGCCGGGACGTGGGGCAACCGAAGGCTCTCCGCCCAGTACCTGCCGTAGTTGGCGAAGACCTCTGGGACCAGGCTGGCACCGCTGAGCGCCCGGGAGCTACCCATGACGCGCTCCAGGTGGGAGGCGACCAGAGCGCGCCGCCCGTCGGTGTCCGGGAGCATGCCGATCAGCCGTCCGGTGGCCCGGCCCAGCCGGTACGCAGCTGGTGCAGGCAGCGAGCCGGCCACTACGGCGGCGGCCTTCACCGCGGCCAGCTCCTTGCTCCACATCTTCCGAGACCCTAGACGGCGCCTCGCCACCCCGGCCAGGAAGGCTGGGCCGGCCGGTCCCGCTGCCGCCGGGCAGGTGGGCCACCGCCGGCCCCTACCTCATTCCTGGCGGCGCCCGCTCTCCTGCGTGGGCCGCTGCCGGCGCGCCATGCGGCGCTCGTGCCAGCGCCCGTAAGACGTGGGGCCACCGGGCCTCTTGGGGCCGGTGAAGAAACCGTCGGCTGCGGGGCGCGAAGAGGGCCGCCGAGCGCTGCGAGCCCACCTGGCCTCGCGGCCGGCGCGCTCCTCCCGCCACGCCCGCCAGCGCAGGACGACGGCTGTCGGCTCCACCGGCAGGGGGGCCGGCGGCTTGCCCGCCTGGCGCCACACCTTGACGAAGCGCTGGGTGGCGGTCACGCACGACAGTGCGAACACCAGCCACAGCAACCAGAGCATGTCGGCGGGGAACTTGAGGGCGAAGCAGAGGACGAACACCCGCTCGCCCCGCTCCATCAGACCGCCCTTGGCGTTGATCCCGAGCGCGTCGCCCTTGGCCCGGATGTAGGAGACGAGCTGGGAAACACCGAGAACGGCGAGAGGGACCAGGGCGGCGTGGGCACCGAAGCGGTCCTGGGCGTACCAGGCGAAGCCGGCCAGCACGATCGTGTCACTGACCCGGTCGCCCACCGAATCGAAGAAGGCACCGCGACGGCTGGCCCGACCGCTGGCCTTGGCCAGGCTCCCGTCGAACAGGTCGGGCAGGGCCGAGCCGACGTACAGGACGATCGCCAGCACGAGGCGCCCGGTGGCCACTGCCCAGGCGGTGGGGACGCTCAGCAGGATGCCGAGCGCCGTCAAGTGGTCAGGGGCCAGACCTGTACGCCTGAGTGCCCGCCCCGCTGGGCTAACCACCCGGTCCACCGCCGTACGGAAGCGTGCGTCGAACACCTACTGCTCCTATAGGGGGCCGCGAAGCGGCCGGTCACCAGGAACAGCCTACCACCGGCCTCCCCGAGCCCTGCCGTATGCGGCGAGTGTGCCAGGCGTCACCGGAGCGGGGTAGCCTTGCTTGTCGGCCCGGGCGCCCTCCGGGTGAGAGCGCGGGCAGTGGCCCGCGGCGCGAAAGACGAGGTGCTGATGAAGGCGTACCCACCAGCGAAGGTCCGCAATGTGGCCCTGGTCGGCCACGGTGGCTCCGGCAAGACGACGCTGGCCGAAGCGATGCTCCTCTGCAGCGGTTCCATCACCCGGGCAGGCCGCGTGGAGGACGGCTCCACGGTCACCGACTTCGAGCCCGAAGAGCACTCGCACCACATGTCCACTTCTCTGTCGCTCGCCGCCCTCGAGTGGCGCGGGCACAAGGTCAACGTCCTCGACGCCCCCGGCTACGCCGACTTCGTCCCAGAGGCCCTCACCGCCCTGAGCGTGGCCGACCTGGCGGTCTTCGTCGTAAGCGCCGTGGACGGCGTCGAGGTGCAGGCGGAGGTCCTCTGGCGGGCCGCCACCGACCTGGGCGTACCCCGGCTGGTCTTCGTGAACAAGCTCGACCGGGACCGCTCGGACTTCCAGGGCACGCTCCGCCAGCTACAGGACAAGTTCGGCGCAGGCGTGGCACCCCTCGAGCTGCCCATCGGCGAGGAGCACGACTTCCAGGGGGTGGCGGACCTGTTGAGCGACACGGCCTTCCTCTACGAGCCGGGCAAGTGCACGGCCAACGCCGGCCCGGTGCCCGGCTCCATCGAGGACATGGAGCACACCGTGAGGGCTGCCCTGGTCGAAGGCATAGTGGTGGCCGACGACGACCTCATGGCCCGCTATCTCGAGGGCGAGGACATCTCTGCCGACGAGCTGTCCAAGACCCTGGCGGAAGGCGTCGTGTCCTCCCAGGTGTTCCCGGTCGTGTGCGGTTCAGCCAGCCGCCAGATCGGGGTGGACCGGCTCCTCGACGCCATATGCGACATCGGCCCTTCCCCTCTGGAGAGGCCACCGGTGCTCGTCGTACCGGCGGCACAGGATGGGGGCGACACGGTCGAGGTGCCTTGTGACCCCGCAGGCCAGCCACTGGCCTACGTCTTCAAGACGGTGGCCGACCCCTACGTGGGGAAGATCTCGCTCTTCAAGATGGCTTCGGGCACGCTACAGCCCGATGCCACCCTGTTCAACACAAGAGCCAAGGCGGACGAGCGCCTGCACGCCATGTTCAGCCTGCGGGGCAAGGAGCAGCTGAGCCTGACGGAGGTCAATGCCGGCGACATCGCCGGCGTCGCCAAACTGAGCGCCACCAACACCGGCGACACGCTCAGCCCGCGCCACATGCCCGTGCGCATGGTCCCGGCGCGCGGGGCTGGGCCGTCGTGGCTGGAGGAGGCCACGGCCGCCGTGCTGGCGCTGGCCATACGTCCCAAGAGCAAGGCGGACGAGGACAAGCTGATGACGGCTCTGCACCGCCTGCAGGAGGAGGACCCCACCCTCGTGGTGCGTCGCGACGACGAGACCCACCAGACCGTGCTCTCGGGCACGGGCGAAACCCACCTCGCCATCGCCATGGAGCGCCTGGCCAGGAAGTTCGGGGTCGCAGTGGAGCACGATGACCTCGTCATCCCCTACCGGGAGACAATCACCACCGCTGCCGAGGCAGAGGGCAAGTACAAAAAGCAGACCGGCGGCCATGGCCAGTTCGGTGTCGCTTTCGTCCGGGTCGAGCCCATGGAGCGCGGTGGGGGCTTCGAGTTCGTCGACAACATCGTGGGCGGGGTGATCCCCCGCCAGTACATACCGGCGGTCCAAAAGGGCGCCGAGGAGGCGATGGCAGGCGGGGGCCCGTACGGGTGGCCGGTGGTCGATGTCCGGGTCACCTGTTTCGACGGCAAGCACCACCCGGTGGACTCGTCGGAGATGTCGTTCAAGATGGCGGGGGCCCTCGGTGTGCACGACGCACTGGCCAAGGCCGGGCCGGTCCTGCTCGAGCCCCTGTCGCTACTGGAGGTCACGGTGCCCGACGCCTACCAGGGCGACGTCCTTGGCGACCTCAACAGCCGCCGGGGCCGCGTCCAGGGCACCGAGACCGGCCAGCGGGGAGAATCGGTGATCGTGGCCCTGGTCCCGACCAGTGAGCTCGTCCGCTACGCCATCGACCTGCGCAGCCTCACGGGCGGCCGGGGCCGCTTCAAGGCCCGCCACGACCACTACGACGTGATGCCCCAGAACCTGTGGGAAAAGGTGCGGCGCGAGCGGGCTGCTATCGACCGCTAGCCGGGGCCAGCACCACTACCGGCTTGGCCGTCCCGACGCCGTGGGCCTGGTATACGGCCAGCAGCTCGCCGTCCGGGCCCAGGACGGCCCACGGTCCCTCTGGTCGGGGGCCCTCACCGAGCAGCCTTCCGACCGGTAGCACCCGGCCGTGGCCAACCTCGCCGGCCACTTCGGGGCCCACCTGTGCGCGCGCCAGGTGAGCGCAGGCGCGCGCCGGCGACAGTACGCGCTGGCGCGGCTCTGCCATCTCCACCAGCTCGTCCAACCCCACGGCGTCGGCTTCTCCGAAAGGCCCGACTGCGGTGCGCCTCAGGTTGCGCAAGTGGCCGCCGCCGCCCAGGGCCGCGCCGAGGTCGGCGGCGAGGCTTCGCACGTAGGTGCCTGCCGAGCACTCGACGTCGATGGCCAGCACCGGCCCCGATGCCTCGCGACCCGCTGAGGACACGTCGAAGCGGTACACCGTGACCGCCCTGGGGGCGCGCTCGACCTCTGTCCCCTCGCGGGCCAGCTCGTGCAGGCGCCGGCCGCCGACCTTCAGGGCGGACACCATGGGAGGCACCTGCATGATCGGGCCGGTCAGGATGGCCGCCGCCTGGCGGGCCTGCTGCAGGGTCACCTCACCCATGTCCCAGGTGCCCACCACCTCGCCGGAGGCGTCCAGGGTACCGGTCGCAACTCCCAGCACCACCTGTCCCTTGTAGACCTTGCGCAAACCGGTGAAGAACTGCAGCAGCCTGGTTGCCCGGCCCAGGCCGACGAGCAGGATCCCGGTGGCGTCAGGGTCAAGGGTCCCGGCGTGGCCGGCTCTTCTCTGGCCGAAGACCCGCCGGCACCTGGCTACGACATCGTGGCTGGTACAACCCGAAGGCTTGTCGACCACGACCAGACCGTCGATCTGAGCCACCCCTACGGCCTGGGATCGCCCGGCGCCAGCGGGACGGGCGCTGGGGCCTCCTCGGCATGCAGGCCGGCGGCAGGGCCCGCCCCCTCCTCGGCTTGCAGGCCGGCCGCAGGGCCCGCTGCCCCCTCCTCCTGTGCCGGCCCCTCCGGCAGGCCCCCATGTGCCCGCAGGTCGCGCAGGATGCCCTCGACCCGTTCGGCATAGGCGACAGCCGGGTCGGCCTGGAAACGTAACTGCGGAGTGCGCTTCAGGCGCACCTGGCGGGCGATGGCCGCCTGCAGGCGTGCCCTTACTCCCGAGAGCGCCTCATGGGCGGGGCCGGGCAGCGAGGCGAGCAGGACGGTGGCGTGCCTCAGGTCCGGGTCACAGTCGACAGCGGTAACCGTCAGCAGCTCCAGACTGGGGTCGCCTCCGGCCTCGGCCTCGATCGCCTCCGCCACGACCTCTCGGAGGACCTCGTTGACGCGAGCCATGCGCGGGTAGTGACGGCCGGCGGGCCGCGCCGGACGGTGCGGGCTCATGGGGCCTGCCACCGGTTCACTCGTCGCCAAGCCAGTGCCGGCATGTCGAAACCACCTCCACCTCAGGGAAGGACCATACGAAACGCTCGACCGCGTCCAACACGTCCCGGACATGCCCAGGCTCCCCCGCCACCGCCGCGAAAGCGACCTGTGACGCCTGCCAGGAGCCCTGCTTACCGACTTCGGCCGCCGCCACCGCGAAGCGCCGACGACCTCCCTCGACGATAGGCCGCAGGACGGCCCGCTTGGCTTTGAGCGAGCGCGCCAACGGGATGTGCAACTCGAACTCCACAACGCAAGCGTGCACAGTTCAACCGCCCGTGCCGTTACCCGTGCCGGCCTGCCCCACAGTGACAGGCAGCCGACGACCGTGCCCGCTGCGGGCAGCGGGCCACCCCGGACGCGGCTGCGCGCCGACGGGCGGCACTAAGTCCGCGGCACCTCCCGCTCGTCGTAGGTCTCGATGATGTCGCCCGGGCGCAGATCCTGGTTGTTGGACAGGCCGATACCGCACTCGAAGCTCTCGTGCACCTCTCGGACGTCTTCTTTGAACCGCCGCAACGAGGTGATGGTGCCCTTCCAGATGATGACGCCGTCGCGCAGGAACCGCACCTTGGACCCGCGGGTGATGACCCCGCTGCGTACGTAGCAGCCGGCCACCGCACCGATCCGCGGGATCCGGAATGTCTCCCGGACCTCGGCTTCCCCCGTGAGGACCTCTTCGTACTCCGGCGCCAGCATGCCCACCATGGCCGCCTGGACGTCCTCGATCAGCTTGTAGATGATCTCGTAAGTCCTTATCTCGACACCGAGGGTGGCGGCCTGGGCGCGCGACTCGCGGCCCGGGCGGACATTGAACCCGATGATGGTGGCGTTGGACGTGGCCGCCAACGAGACGTCGTTTTCGGTGATGCCGCCCACAGCCCGGTGGACGAACGCCAATTTGACATCCTCGCGTTCCAGCTTGCGCAGGCTCTCGGTGACGGCCTCGAGAGAGCCTTGGACGTCGGCCTTGACCACGAGGTTGAGCGTGGCAGCCTCCCCCCGCTGGATCTGCTCGAAGATGTCCTCGAGCTTGGCACCGCCGCTCGTAGCGGCCGAGCTGCGACGCAGGTCGGCGCTACGGAAGCGCTGCTCACGCTGCTCGGCAACCTCACGGGCAGTCTTCGAGCTGGCGACGCCGCGCAACTCGTCCCCGGCGGCGGGGACAGAGTCGAAACCGAGCACCTGGGCGGGGAACGACGGGGGTGCCTCCTTGATGTTGTCACCCTTGTCGTCGATGAGGGCCTTGACCCGCCCCCATGCCGCGCCGGCAACGATGTGGTCGCCAACCCGCAGGGTCCCGTTCTGGACTAGTACCGTCGCCACCGGTCCCTTGCCCGGGTCGAGGTTGGCCTCGAGCACGACGCCTCGCGCCCGGCCCTCGGGGTTGGCGCGCAGCTCCTCCACCTCGGCCACCACGAGGATCTGCTCGAGCAGGTCGTCGACACCCAGGTTCTGCAGGGCTGAGACCTCGACCATGATCGTCTCGCCGCCCCATCGCTCGGGCACAAGCCCGCGGTCCGAGAGCTGCTGCATGACGTGGTTGGGGTCTGCGTCCGCCCTGTCGATCTTGTTGATGGCCACCACGATCGGCACGTCGGCGGCCTTGGCGTGGTTCAGGGCTTCGATCGTCTGGGGCATCACACCGTCGTCGGCGGCCACTACAAGCACAACGATGTCGGTCACCTCGGCGCCACGCGCCCGCATGGCGGTGAAGGCCTCGTGGCCCGGCGTGTCGATGAAGGTCACGACCGCCCCGCTCGGCGTCGTCACCTGATAGGCACCGATGTGCTGGGTTATGCCACCTGTCTCGCCCGAGACGACGTCGGACTCCCTGATG
>JAKACE010000469.1 GCA_021821705.1 Actinomycetes bacterium
GTACTGGTAGGCCCTGGGCTCAACGCCCAGGCTGGCGAGGGAGCGGAACGGCCCGCCCGAGGAGCGGAACCCGGTACGCAAGGCTGCCCGCAGCATCCAGGCGCTGGCCCCGTCGCCCAGGTCGGCTGGCTCCGGCGGTGCGAAGCGTGCCGGGACGACCTCCTCCAGAGCCGGCAGCACCGCTGCCGTGTCGTCCTGGCCGCCGCCGAGGGGCCGGAGCATGAGCAGCTCGTCGTCGCTGCCAGGCAGGACCACCCACTCCCGGCCCCGAGCCGCGACCAACGCGCCAGGAGCGTAGGTCGTCAACGGCCCCCCTCTGCAGGTCCGACCCCGTCTGGGCCAGTGGTGGGCGCCGCTGTGGCCCGGCCCGTGCCGAACACCCGGGGCCTGCCCTGCACGACCGCTGACCAATCCACGTCGTAGCGGAAGCGCACCACGTCCCAGCCGTTGTCGACCAACCTCTCTGCCGCCGCCGCGTCCCGCTGGGCCTGCACGGCGCCGTCGTGCACCGGGCCGTCGACGAAGACCGCCACCGGCCCGGCCGGTAGGTCGAATACGAAGTCCGGCCTGGCCCTAGCGGCTTCGACGAGCACCTGGGCCCGATCGGGCAAGCGCAGCCCGCCCTCGGCCAGGAAGGCGAGGAACTTGCGCTCCAGGGCTGAGCCGGCCTCGGCACTTAGGGCACCAGCCAGTTCCTGGCGGGACTGGCCACCAGCACCGGGCTCGGTGAGGCCGCCCGCCAGGGACATGAGCAGGTCTCTCACCCGGTGGCGGTCGATACGGGCGTGGTCCAGCTGGTTGGAGAAGCTGAGCAGGCAGTCGTAGCAGCCCAGCTCGCAGCGCTCCCCACCCGCGGCCTCGCCTCCCTGGTCGTCGCCGCCGGCCGGGTCGAAGTGCAGCAGGCCCAGAGCCGTGGCCGCCACCTCGGCCAGGGCCTGAGGCTCGGCCACCAGGCGGCGGAGCACGCCAGCACCGCCCTCCGCCGACTCGGTGAACAGCATACGGCCCTGGCTCGCGGCGTCGGGCAGCTCGACCGACTCCAGCTCCGCGTCCTCCAACTGGAAGCGCGCTTCGATCGCCCTCTCCAGCGCATAGCGCAGTGTCGTTGCTGTCACCTCGTCCAGCTGACGGGCTGCCCGCAGCACGAGCACGTTGCGGGTGTCCTGCACGTAGGGGACCACCTTGCGCTTGGTGGCGGCGTCGTCCACGGCCTCCAGGTCGTCGGTGTCGACGGTGGCGTCGGCGGCCGCCTTGTCAGAGAGCCAGGTGCCGGCGACTGGGTCGATCCAGTAGCCGGTGTCGGCGGCGTCCTTGCGCCGACGCCGGCCCACGTTGGCCACCCGCACCGTCGCCGCGTCCCCATAGACGAGCTCAGCCAGGCTGGCGCCATCAGCCCCCTTCACACTGGCGTCGATGCGCCCAGCGCGCTCGCCGTGGCTGGCAAAGCGGTAGGACAGCTCCAGGTCGAAACCGGACCGGCGCCTCTCCTCCTCGTCGCTGGAGATACGCTCGCGACGACGGGTGTGCACCGACTGCAGCCTGAGCAGGCCGTATGTCTTGGTGAGCAGGCGGGCTTTGCAGTTCTCGCAGGTGTCGGTCCCCACGCTGACCGGGTGGTGGTAGCCGCAGGAGGTGCAGCGCCACGCGTCCTCGGTCTCCAGGCCCACCCCGTCCGAGCCCCGGGGCAACTGCACGCGGACCACTTCGTAGCGCGCCCCCTCGTGGTAGATGAGCGCCCCCGGGCCGAACTCGCGGATAGCCAGGAACCTGGGCCGCTGCAGGTACGACACCGTCCTGGCGCCCTTGGTCGGGCGCCCGCCGGGGATGTACGCAGCCAGCGGCAGCCGGGGGAACGAGTAGCCGGGCAGGAAGCCTTCTGAGGCGAGGTAGCGGTAGGAGTAGAAGTCGCTCTGAGGCATGTCGTTGTCCTCGTTGGCCAGGAGCCGCAGGCGGTCCCGGGCCTCGCGCTCGCGCGCTGCGGCCCGCTCCTGTTCGGCTCGCGAAGCCCCCGGGGTGACAGCCAGACGGCTCTGTTCTGTGTACTCGGCCTTCGATGCCCGGTAGAGGTCACGCCAGCGGTCGAGCGCACGGTCCAGGTTGGCTGCCGCCCGGTTGACCGTGTCCGCCACCCAGCCGTCGTACCACCACCCGACCGGGTCGTCGGCGCTGGTCCAGGTGGCCCGCAGCTCGTCCAGGAGCCGCTCGGCCCGCACGGTGGCCCGCCGGCGCGCCGAGGGGTCGTCGAGCGCCCGCCAAACCTCGGGGAGGAAGTCGAGGCTCGGGCTCTCGCCCACCATGTCCAGCACCTCGGACAGGGACGCCTTCATGGACTGGCCCGTCTCGGCCAACCAGATGGCGTGCACGTGGGAGCGGACCAGCTCCTCGTTGCCGAGGTCCAGCCGGGGAGGTTGCACCGAGCCAGCGACCATGTCGCCGCTGCGGCGGAACCAGTAGTTGTCGTGCGCGTTGCCGCTGGCGCAGTAGGTGGTGACAAGTGCCGCTTGGCCCGAGCGCCCGGCACGGCCCGAGCGCTGGGCGTAATTGGCCGGCGTCGGTGGCACGTTGCGCATGGCCACCGCGCTCAGGCTGGCGATGTCCACTCCCAGCTCCATGGTCGGCGAGCAGTACAACAGCGGTAGGCGGCCCTTACGGAAGGCGTCCTCGCGCTCCTCTCGCGCGTCGGGTGGCACTTGGGCCGTGTGCTCGCGGGCGTACAGCCCGGCCAACCTCGTCCCGACCCCGCGGTAGAGGTCTCGGAAGAAGGGGTTGACCCGGCTCTCGGCCTCGCTGTCCAGCTGCTTTCGCAGCGGG
>JAKACE010000470.1 GCA_021821705.1 Actinomycetes bacterium
ATGGAGCTTCGCCCTCTTCCTCGGCGTGCTCCTCAGCGCCACGCTGGCCACCGGCGCCATGGTGGCGAGCGCCTCGCGTGGCAAGGACGGCCTCAGGGCGGCCCGGGCCGGCGTCGTGGTGGCACTGGCGACCTATGTCCCCGTCATCTTCGACCCCCATACCGGGGACGTCTTCAACCTGCCCAAGTTCACCCTGGTCGTGATCGGCTCCCTGGTGCTGGCGGCACTGTGGGCCATCGGCGCCACGGACCGCCGGCGCCTGCCCCGGTGGCGCAACGGCCTGCAGTGGGTCGTACTGGCCATCGTGGTCTGGACCTTTGTCTGCGCCCTGGCGGGGGTGGACACGCACGTCAGCCTGCTCGGCAACTACGGCTCCTACGACGGCTTCTACGCAGCCGCCGCGTTCGGCGTCGTCGTGATGAGCGCGGCCGAATGCTTCGACTGGGCCGATGTCCGCCGGGCCCTGTCTGCTCTGGCTTTCGCCGGCGGCAGCGTCGTGGTCGTCTACGGGCTCGTGCAGCTGCACGACGCCGAGGTGGCCAACGGCCACTGGGACTTCATCGACTGGCACACCAGCTCCTTCGCACGCCAGATCTTCTCGACCTTCGGCAACCCCAACCACCTGGCCGGCTACCTCTCGATCGTGCTGCCGGCCACGGTCGTGCTCGGCCTGGCGGCCCGGTCCTGGCACTGGAAAGCCGTGGCCGGGTTGTTCGCCTTGGCCGAGATGGCCGAGATCGTGCGCAGCTCGGCCCGGGGGGCCTGGGTGGCCACCATCGCCGCCTTCGTCGTCCTGGCGGTCTTCCTCGCTCCCGAGGTCAGGAGACGGCTAAGGCTCTACACCGGCGCTACGGCCGTGGTGGTGGTGGTCGCCGTGGGTGGTTTGTGGGTAGGCGGCAAGAGGTTCCTCTCGCACCCCCTCTACACCCTCTTCCAGTCGGGCAGCACCAGCTCGGTCGGGCAGCGCTTCCAGATCTGGCAAGCCGTGCTGAGCATGGTGCCCAAGCACCCGCTCTTCGGCCTGGGCCCCGACAACCTGGCGCTCATCTTCCCCCGGTACCAGAGCGCGTCCTGGGTGAAGGCACTGGGCCCCAACTACCTCGTAAACGGGGCACACGACATCTTCTTCAACTACCTCGCCGACCAGGGGCCCATCGGCCTGCTGCTCTTCCTCGCCCTGCTCGTGATCGTCGCCGCGAGGGCGGTAGGAGGATGGCGGCGGCTGCGGGCCCGGGAACGGGAGTCGGCCGTCGAGATGGAAGCCGGCTCCGCGAGCGCCGAGAGCCGGCTCGCCACCGCTCGCGAGCAACGCATGCTGCTGGCCGTGCTGACGGCCGGCGTGGCCGCGTACGTCGCCCAAGCGACCTTCAACGTGCAGCAGATCGCCCTCAGCTTTTGCTTCTGGCTGCTGGTCGGCCTGTCCCTGGTGCTCACCAGGGAAGCCGGGGTTCCTGCCACGTTACGGCCGCTGGCCCTGGTGAGCGCCGGCGGCGCCGGGGTGGCCGAGGCCAACGAGCCGGCACCGGCCACCCCGCCTGCACGCCAGTTGCCCGCCCGCCTCAAAGGCGCCCGGCGGCCCGGGCCCCGTCGCCGTGAGCAGCCGGTCACCGCCCTGACCGGTGTCGTGGCGCTGCTCGCCACCGCCCTGGCCGTCTTCCTGGCCGTCGAGGCCGACACGCCCTACCGTGCCGACCACGACTACTGGGCTGCCTTTGCCCCGCTCAACGGCGGAGCTCACCAGGTGACATCGGCCTTCTTCACCGACATGAAGCACGCCATGTCGCTCAACCCGGGCGAGCCGACCTACCCCGCCGCCGACGCCGGCGTCTGGGCGAGCATCGCCAGCCACGCCTCCTCCCCCCAGCAACAGCTCAACGACCTCTCCGGCGCCCGGTCCCTCTACGCCCAGGCCGTGGCCGACAAGCCGCTCTGGTCGACCTATCCGGCCAGCGAGGCCGAGATAGACGGCGAGCTCGCCCACGTCGATCCCTCCCATGCCTCCACCTACCTCGCCGAGGGCATCAAGCTGGCCAAGCAGGCGATAGCCGACAACCCCCGTAACACCGGCTATGCCACGCTGCTCTCGCAGTTGCGGGCGGCGGCAAAGGCACCGGCACGTGCGCCGTCGGGCACGCCGAAGGCCAAGTAGCCAGTGGCAGGCGCTCCAGGCAAGGTAGCGGTGGTCGGGCAGGGCTACGTGGGACTGCCTCTGGCCATGCGAGCGGTGGATGTGGGCCACGACGTCGTCGGCTTCGACGTGGACCCCGGCCGCGTCGACCGGCTCGCCTCTGGACGCTCCTACGTCGAGGACATAAGCGACGGCCAACTGTCCTCGGCCCTCGCCAGCGGTCGGTACCGGCCGACCTCCGACCCCGACCAGCTGGCCGGGTTCTCCGTGGCCGTCATCACCGTGCCCACGCCGCTGCGCGAGGGCGGGCCGGACCTCTCCTACGTGGTCGCGGCCGGGCGGGCGGTCGCCCCCCGTCTCACCCCCGGCGCCCTGGTCGTCCTCGAGTCCACCAGCTACCCGGGGACGACGGAGACGACGCTCGGCCCCCTGCTCGAGGAGGGCTCCGGCCTGCGAGCGGGCACCGACTTCCACCTGGGGTTCAGCCCCGAGCGCATAGATCCCGGCAACACACGGTTCGGCTTCGAGGACATCCCCAAGGTCGTCTCGGGGGTCGACGCCAGCTCCCTGGCGGCGGTTGACGCCTTCTACTCGAGCCTGGTCTGCAAGACCGTCCCGGTCGCCCGCCCGCGCGAGGCCGAGCTGGCCAAGCTCATCGAGAACACGTT
>JAKACE010000471.1 GCA_021821705.1 Actinomycetes bacterium
CCAGCCGGCGCCGCCTTCGCTGTGGCCGCCGGTGCCGCTCCGGCGCCGCCCTCGCCGGCTGGAACAGCACCAGCCCTGCCAGCACCTGGGGTGCCGGCTCCCAGCGCGGCCCCGGCCATGGCCAGTACGGGGCCGGGTGTGCCGGCGCGCTCCGCCGCCCTCGCCCCGGCGGCGTCCGCCCTCGCTGCCGCCCGCTCGTCGGCGCGCAGCCACTGAAGGAAGACGGGCGCCATGCCGAGGAAGGTCGAGATCTCGGTGGCGGCCCACAGCAGGGCTCCTCCGGCGTGGGTGCTGGCCAGGGTGTACATCGTCGCCACCGGCCGGTGCTGGCCCATGATGGCGATCCCAAGGAAGGCCTCGAACGGCACACCGATGGCCAGGTTGGCTATGCGGGCCCCGTACCCCATCCTCCAGCGGGCGATGGGGTCGATGCCGACTACGGGCCACCAGTACAGGGTGCCTGACAGCAGGAACGCCAGGTTGAAGCAGTCCATGAGCGCCATGTCGTGCATGGCCGTATTGACCAGCGGGGTGAGGAAGAAGGTGAACATGCCCCCGAAGTAGAGGAACCACACCACTACCGGGTGGCTCAGCGCCGCGAATGCCGGTGAGTGGAGCACGGCCAGCCAGCGCCTCTTCAGGGTGCGCCCGCCGGTCTGGAGCAGAAGGGTCGAGGGTGCGCCCAGGGCGAGCAGGGGCGGGGCCACGACCATCAGCAGCAGGTGCTGGATGACGTGTGCCTGGAAGTACTTGCCCGTGAAAGTGGCGACCGGGGACTGGACTGCGAGCTCGATGGCGAGCAGGCCCGCGAAGAAGGGCGCCGTTCGCAGCAGCGGCCACATACGGCCCCGGGTGGCGAGGTGCCACTGCGCCCGCAGGTACCAGACGCTCAGAGCGACGAGGACCACGAGCGTGCATATGGAGAAGGGCCCCCACTGCCACGCCGTGAGGGCGTTGTGGAGGCTGAAGCTGGGGGAGCTCATTGTCGGCATGAGGGTGGCCTTTCGACCCGCGAGCCTACCTGCGCCAGTAGGAGCCGCAACCGGCGACGGCCAGAGCGGGCACTTGACAAGTTAGTGAGCACTAACTAAACTGATGATCGTGATGGCTGAACAGCGCATGAGCGCAGACGAGCGCCGGGCGCTGGTGGTGAGGGCCGCCACGGCGGCCTTTGCCGACGGCGGCTACGAGGGTACGTCCACCGAGGACATCGCCAGGCGGGCCGGCATCTCCCAGCCGTACATCTTCCGCCTGTTCGGCTCCAAGAAAGACCTGTTCGTCGAGGTCGTCAATGCCTGCTTCGGGCGTACGGTGGCCGCGTTCGAGAAAGCGGCCGAGGGTCTCGAGGGGCCGGAAGCGCTCGAGGCCATGGGCGCCGCCTACAGCGAACTGGTGAGGGACCCCGAGCTGTTGCTCGTCGAGATGCACGCTTTTACTGCGGCGGTCCACGACGACCGCGTGCGGGAGGTGGCTCGGGACGGCATGCGTCTCATCTGGCAGGTCGCCAGACGGTCCTCGGGAGCCGGGCCGGGTGAGCTGCAGGAGTGGCTCGCCATGGGCATGTTGATGAACGTGGTTGCCGCACTCGGCCTCGAAGCGGTGGACGAGGGTTGGGCACGCGATGTCGCCTGCATGTCCGAGCGGCCCTGCACGCCCGAAGGACCGGGCATGCCCAAGCAACGCCCGGTCCCAGCGCCCCGGCGCAGTTGAGGCCTCAGCCACCGGGCTCGGAAGGGCCCCTGTTTGGCTCATAAAGTAAGTGAGTAATCACAAAGTAAGCCCAGGACAAACCGGACCGGACAGGGCGAGGACAGGCAAAGACAAGCGCACGGACAGCTACAGGCAAGACAAAACGAGCACAGACAAGGCACACGGACAAGAAACAGACAGACAAGGCACAAACAGACAAGGCACAAACAGACAAGGCACAAACAGACAAGGCACAAACAGACAAGGCACAAACAGAACAGGAGACAATCGATGCCACCCACGACTGCCCCCCGCTCGGGCCGGCCGCTATGGACTTTTGCAGTGACTGCGGCCGCTGTCTTTATGACGTCGCTCGACAATCTCGTCGTCACCATGGCTTTACCCGTGATCCGCGAACGGCTCCACGCCAGCCTCGGCGGCCTGGAGTGGACGGTGAGCGCCTATACCTTGACTTTCGCTGCACTGCTGCTCACAGGGTCGACGTTGGGTGAGAGGTTCGGCCGCCGGCGCATGTTCGTCGGAGGCCTGGCCGTGTTCACCGCCGGGTCGGCGCTCGCCGCCCTCGCCCCCAGTGTCGGCATCCTCGTGGCGGCCCGGGCCGCTCAGGGCGTCGGGGCTGCGGTGGTCACGCCGCTGACCCTCACCCTGCTGGCCGCGGCGGTGCCTCTCGAGCGCCGGGCCATGGCGCTGGGGGCTTGGGGAGCGATCGCCGGGCTGGCGGTGGCCCTCGGCCCCGTCGTCGGGGGCGCGATCGTCCAGAACGCATCCTGGCAGTGGATCTTCTGGCTGAACGTACCCATCGGCCTGGCGCTGGTACCGCTCGCCTTCGGGCGCCTGGCCGAGAGCCGGGGGACGGCGCGCCGCCTGGACGGCCCAGGCCTGGCCCTGGCGAGCGGCGGGCTGTTCGGGGTGGTGTTCGCCTTGGTGCGGACCACGAGCACAGGCTGGTCGTCGGTCCAGGTCCTGGCCCCGCTGGCCGCAGGCAGCGTTCTGCTAGCCGTCTTCGCCGTCCACGAGCGCCGGGCCGCCGAGCCCATGCTCCCCCTCAGGCTGTTCGCCAGCCGTGGCTTCAGCGCTGC
>JAKACE010000472.1 GCA_021821705.1 Actinomycetes bacterium
CTACCGGTGCCTGGTTGTGGGCGGGGGACCTGGCGCTGCCGAGGGAGCTGTCCATGGGTGTGGACGGCCATCTGCGAGCCCGGTTGCCGGCCGAGTTGGTGAGCGCAGCGTCCCCGTCCTCGTTCGGCGGGGTCGAGTTCGGCCGGGGTGATTGGACCGAAATGGACGGTACGGCCGGGTTGACGTTGTCGGCCCGCTGCAAGGGCCAGTTTGGTCACTGCCTGCTGCACCTGCACGAGCCGTCGAGCAGCTACATGGTGTCGGCGACGGTCTGGGCAGGAGATGCAGCGGCGGTGGGACTGGCAGTGGAGACCGGCGAGCAGCTGGACCGTGGTTTCGCCGTCCTGTGCCACCTCCGCGAGGGCAGGGTGCTGGCGTTCGACCTGACCGCGGCATGGTCCGAGCTCGCCAACGAGTATGAAAAGGCGACGACGGAGTACTCGCCTGTCGTCGACTCCGCCCTGACCGGTGCGATCCCGGCTGAGTTCACGGTGGAGATCGTGGTGCGGGGCGACGTGGTGGAGGCGTTCGTGGCGGACCGGGTGGTGCTGACGTACCGCTTGTCCTCCGACGGTGGTGTCGTGGCCCTGCTGGTGCAGGACGGCTCCGCCACCTTCAGCGACATTCGGTTGTCTGCTCTAGCGACCCAGGTCAGCGGCGTGGCGTGACCGAAGCGGGGAGCGGCGCGGCCAGGCGCCCGATCATGAAGGACGTTGCCGAGCTGGCCGGGGTGTCGCGCACGACGGTCTCCCTGGTGCTCAACGGCAGGGATGCCCACATACCCGAGGCGACCCGCCGCAGAGTGGAGGAGGCCGCCCGGGAGCTCAACTTCCGGCCGTCCGTGGCGGCGCAGCAGCTGCGGACAAGGCGGTCGCTGATGGTCGGGATGATCGGTGACGAGATAGCCACCGGCCCGTTCGCCGGTGGGCTGATCGCCGGTGCACAGTCGGCCGCCCGCGAGCGCGGTCACGCCTTGGTGGTGATGAACACGGGCAGAGAGGGCGACGTCTCGGCCGACTTGGGCGTCCTGGAGGACCGCGAGGTGGACGCTCTGATCTTCGCCACCGTCATGACCCGGTCGGTGCGCCTCGACAGGAAGCTGCAGACGAGCGCCGTCATCCTTCTCAATTGCTACGACGACCATCGGCGCCTGCCGTCGGTCCTCCCTGACGACAGGAAGGGGGGTGCCAGCGCCACCAGGCTCGCCATTCGGGAGGGCCACAGGAGGATCGCGTGGATCGGTGGCAAGGAGGGAACCCGCCCAGCCGCGGAGCGCCTCGAGGGGCATGTGGACGCCTTGGCGCAGTCGGGCATCAGGCCGCCCGCCGGTATGGTCCGCTTCGGCAACTGGCACGCTGACAGCGGGTATGAGGAGACGCGCAGGGTCCTGGCGCTCAGGAAACGGCCCACCGCCCTGGTGTGCGGCAACGACCGGATGGCGCTCGGTGCCTACGACGCCGTCAAGGAGGCCGGTCTGCGCATACCCGAGGACATCTCGGTGATCGGCTACGACGACCAGGAGGAGATCGTTAGCTATACAAGGCCGCCTCTGACCACGGTCCGCATTCCCTACTACGAGATGGGTGGGCTGGCTGCCGGCCGGGTCTTGGATGGCAGGCAGGCGGGGCGGGTCATGCTGGAGTGCACCCCGGTGGTGCGCGGCTCGCTCGGGCCGCCGCCAGCCCCATGCTGACGGTTGCTCGCTGAGCCGGACTTCCCGGGCGGGGCGAGCCCGCTCGGGCCCACCGGCGGGCCGCCCTATCCGGCCCGGCTTGCCCGCCCAACCGGGTCCCGGTGTTCGGGTGGCCTGCAGTACATCGCGGCGAGGCCGAGCCGGCAGCAGGTGCTCGGCACTAGCCTCGGGACGCAGGCGCAGCCAGCGAAGGAGGCCGGCAGGTGGAGGTCAGAGGCAGGAAGCTGCACTTCGGGGTGCAGTTGCAGGCCCAGCGGACGGACTGGGCCGATTATGCCCGAGCCGTCAGGGCGGTGGAGGAGCTCGGCTTCGGTTCGGTGTGGACCTTCGACCACATGCTGCCCTTTGCCGGGCCCGACGGCGACGCCTGCTTCGAGACCCTGACAACGATGGGCGCCCTTGCCCTGCTGACGGAGCGGGCCCGCATCGGGGCGCTCGTCAACGGCGTGCTGTACCGCGACCCGGCGACGCTGGCCAAGGCCGCGGCTCAGGTGGACCGGATGACTGGTGGCCGGCTGGACTTCTCGCTCGGGGCGGCGTGGGCGGAGCGGGAGTTCCGCGCCTACGGCTTGGGTTTTCCTTCGCTCGCCGAGCGCTACGGCCGTCTGGAGGAGGCTCTCGAAGTGGTCACCGCCCTTTGGTCGGCGCCCCGCACGACCCTGAGCGGGAAGTACTACCGGCTCGACGATGCGCCCTGCGAGCCCAAGCCGGTGCAGGCGCCCCTGCCCGTCACGATCGGAGGTTCGGGGCTCGGCTCGTTACGCGTGGCTGCCCGCTTCGCCCACAGGCTCAACCTCATCGGCGGCCCGGGGTACTGTGCCCAGCGTTGGGCCATGTTCGAGCAGTTGTGCGCCGAGCGGGGGCGCGACGCGGCAGAGGTGGAGCTGTCGGTCCATCCGGTCCTGGCAGTTGCCGCCACAGGAGAGGGCGCGCACGAGCTGGCATCGCGCCTGGCCGGCTCCAACAGTGGGCGACCGGGGGAGCCGGGGGAGGGGTGGCTCACAGGGACGCCGGATGCCGTTGTGGCGCAGGTACGCCGCTACACCGACATAGGGGTGAGCCACTTCGTGTTTGC
>JAKACE010000473.1 GCA_021821705.1 Actinomycetes bacterium
CGCCGTAGGCCGGTTGGCTTTGCCCGTGCGGCTGGGTTGGCCCGTGCGGGTGGGTTGGCCCGTGCGGCGGGGTTGGGCCGAGCGGCGGGGTTGGCCGGGCTGGCCCGTTTGGCCGCGGGCCGGAAGGGAGCCCACGAGCCGGGGGATGGCGAGGATCCCGAGGCTGATGGAGCTGGGTTTGACCTGGCGGGGAGTGCGGATGGGCGGTGCGTCGTCCGTACCGGTATGAGCGTAGGCCCTGCTGGGCTGGAAGGAGAACCGCTGTGACAGCCCTTTCGCATCCAGGTGACGGTGGGCTCCGAGGCGGGGCGCGAGGCAAAGGCGGGGGAGTGGGTACAGGCATCAGCCGAGGCGGAGGCCAAGGCGGAGACGGCGCGGGCAGCGGCGGGGTGGGACTTGCAGGTGGTGGGGGTGGGCCTGCGCAGGCGCCCGGACGGCTGAGGGATGCCGGGCCGTTGTCGGCACCAGTCGTCGGTGCCGGTGGCGCGGCGGGTCACAGTGGCACGGCGGTAGAGATGGTCGAACTGTCATGCCATTTCGGCAAGATCCGAGCCCTGGACGGCCTGAGCCTGGCCATCGCTCCTGGCGAGTTGCTCGCCCTCCTCGGGCCATCGGGCTGTGGCAAGACAACTGCGCTGCGGATCCTGGCCGGCTTCGAGACGCCCACCTCGGGTCGAGTCTTGGTGGACGCCCGGGACGTAGTGGGGATACCTGCTCAGAGGCGCAACATGGGCATGGTGTTCCAGGGCTACAGCCTCTTTCCCAACATGACCGTCCTCGAGAACGTGGCCTTCGGGCTGCGCCTGCGCAAGGTCGGGACGATGGAGCGCCGGACGAGGGCCAAGAGCCTCCTGGAAATGGTCGAGTTGTCTGACCGGTCCAGCCACTACCCCCATGAGCTCTCGGGGGGCCAGCAACAGCGGGTCGCCCTGGCTCGGGCCCTGGCCATCGAGCCACGGGTACTGCTGCTGGACGAGCCCCTTTCCGCTCTGGACGCCAAGGTACGGTCTCAGTTGCGTGAGCACATCCGGTCGTTGCAAAAGCGTCTGGCCATCACGACCGTGTTCGTGACCCATGACCAGGACGAGGCACTCTCGTTGGCTGACCGGGTGGCCGTCATGCGTGACGGCCGTCTCGAGCAGGTGGCCACGCCGTCTGAACTGTACAACCGCCCTGAGACCCCGTTCGTGGCCGAGTTCGTGGGCACCATGAACCGCGTGCCTGGACGGGTCAGGCCGGATGGACGGGTGGAGGTGCTCGGCCGCGAGGTTGAGGCCCGCAACCTGCCCGTGTCCATCGGCACCGGCACCGTTGTGGACGTACTGTTGCGTCCGGAGGAGATATCGGTGGTCGCCGCGCCCGGGGCACGAGGCATAGTCAGCTCCGTGACGTTCCGGGGGGCGCAGTCGCGGCTGGACGTGCTGTTGTCGACGGACCTATCCCTGAAGGTCGACCTGACGAGCAGCGCGGCGACCCTCTTGCCGCCCGGGTCGGCGGTCGAGGTCGAGCTGGCGGCTGGTAGCGTGCTGGTCGACACCGATCGACAGTCCGTTTCTTTGGCGGACGAGCCAGTCTGAGCCACCTGGGACGGCGGGCCAATATGCTCGGCTGGTGCCAGATCAAGCCTTTGTGTCCGACCTCTTCGACCCGAGTGCATGGGAGCCCGTCGACGGGTTCCGGCTCGACGACGTCACCTACCACCGAGCGATCGGGCAGGGCACCGTTCGGGTGGCGATCAACCGGCCTGAGGTACGCAACGCCTTCAGGCCTCAGACGGTGGACGAACTCTACCTGGTGCTCGAGCACGCCCGGCAGTGGGCCGATATCGGGTGCGTGCTCCTGACGGGCAACGGCCCCTCTCCCAAGGACGGAGGTTGGGCCTTCAGCTCCGGCGGGGACCAGAGGGTCAGAGGCAAGGCCGGGTACGAGTACCGCTCCGAGGCGACCGCCGGGACGACCCGGTCCGATCCCATCGAGCGGGCCAGGTTCGGCCGACTGCACATCCTCGAGGTGCAGAGGCTCATTCGGTTCATGCCCAAGGTCGTGATCGCCCTCGTCCCCGGCTGGGCCGCCGGGGGTGGCCACAGCCTGCATGTCGTCTGTGACCTCACCCTGGCCAGTGCCGAGCACGCGAGGTTTCGCCAAACCGACGCCGACGTCGCCAGTTTCGATGGGGGATTTGGCTCGGCCTACCTGGCGCGCCAGGTTGGTCAGAAGCGCGCCCGCGAGATCTTCTTCCTCGGCCGCACGTACGACGCCGAGGAAGCTTATGCGATGGGCATGGTCAACGCCGTGGTGCCGCACGCTCGCCTCGAGGAGGTGGCCCTCGAATGGGCGGCCGCCGTCAACGGCAAGAGCCCGATGTCCGTGCGCATGCTCAAGTACGCCTTCAACATGATCGATGACGGCCTGGTCGGCCAGCAGCTCTTTGCGGGCGAAGCAACGCGCCTTGGTTATATGACCGAGGAGGCGGGAGAGGGGCGCGACTCCTTCCTGGAAAGACGCCCACCGGACTGGTCGGCGTACCCCTGGCACTTCTGACGCGGGCGTCGGCGGGTGGGGCGATGGCCCAAACCGAAGGGTTGACCGCGCCGGCGGGCTCGTCAGCCGCGTGATGAGCTCTTGTCCCATGGCGGCGCTCATGGCACGGTGGGCTCGAGCGGTTCGGCCACGGTGACAGCGCCGTCCGGTCTCGCGGTGGTGTCGGGCTGGCCCTCGAACAGCCGGTGGTGCACGGCAATCATCCCCGCTCGAGGTGCCCGGACAG
>JAKACE010000474.1 GCA_021821705.1 Actinomycetes bacterium
GCTGGCCCGTGCCGCTGCGGCTGCCGACAGGGTGGCGGTGGCCCTGCTCTCCGGTGAGATCGCGCTGATCGGACGGACCGAACGCGAGGTCTCGGCGGAGGTGAGGCGCCGGCTGCTGGCCGAGGGCCACGAAAGAGCCAACTTCTCCATCGTCGCTTCGGGCCCGAACTCCGCCAGCCCGCACCACGAGCCCACCGGTCGCGTGATCGGACGAGGGGAGCCGGTGGTGTGCGACTTCGGCGGGACGCTCGACGGTTACTGCTCCGACATGACCCGCACTGTCGTGACAGGCGAGCCTTCGGCCGAATTGCGCAGGGTGTACGAGACGGTCGCCGAGGCGCAACGTGCCGGTGTGGCAGCGGCCACGGTGGGCACCGCCTGCCAGGAGGTCGACCGCGCTGCCAGGCGGGTGATAGAGGAGGCCGGTTACGGCCGCTACTTCGTGCACCGTACCGGCCACGGTATAGGCCTAGAGGAGCACGAGGGCCCCTACATGGTCGAGGGCAACACCGAGGTACTGAGGGCCGGGCACGCTTTTTCGGTGGAGCCGGGCATCTACGTCCCAGGTGAGCACGGTGTGCGCATCGAGGACGTCGTGGTCGCCCGCGATAACGGGCCCTGTGCTCTGAACGTCGCCGACCACTCCCTGGTCGTGGTCGAAGCCTGACCGCTCCCCTGTAGTCGTCGGACCAACCGCCAGGGTGCCCGCAGGCCGGGGTACAGGTCGATCTCAGCCGGCCCGAGCCAAAAGCTCAGCTTGGGCTCAGGTGAGCCACCGAGCATCGTTGTGTGGCCCTCACCCAGACCGCCCAAGGCCCCGTCAGGCGAGCCCGCCGCCAGCGGGGGAGCCCGCCGCCAGCGGGGCTGCGGGCGGGCAGCCGGCCGTACGTGCGCGCCGCTCAGGGCACCCGGGAGTCGTTTGTTGCCGCCGTCGTGGCCCTCGGTGCGCTGTCGTTCGCCCACCAGTTCTCCACGGGAGTGGACTTCGCCACCCTCCGGCAGGGGCTGGTGCAGGGCCGGCTTCGACGCCTCGAGGCAGAGCGCGAGAGTGCCATGAGCAACCTGTGCCAAACCTTTACCCGTTGCTGGCGTCGTGGGGCGCCGCCATTTCATAGCGTTGTAGGTATGCAGGACGGGGCAGGCATGCGTGCCGGCCGCCGGCGAGCCGGGAGGGCTTTTCGACAGTGACCACCACCTTGACGGCGCCGAGCACCGGCACCGGTCGCAAAGGCGCCGAAGGCAGGCGGACGAGCATGGCACCTGGTCCGGTGCCCTGGGCGGTCACAGCCAGCGTCGTTGCCCTCTGTATCGGCTTGGGAGCTACCGTCGCTTCGGCCGTGACCGCGGAGACTGCCTCGGAGTTGCGCTCCGCTGGCGGTGTGGCCATGTTCCTCGGGGGCGCCGCCGGGCTGGCCGGCACCTACCTGGCTCTGGTCATGGTGCTGCTCGTGTCGCGGGTACCCCTGGTGGAGCGCGTGCTCGGCCAGGACGGCCTGCTGCGTTGGCATCGGCGGCTGGCGCCCTGGCCCATATCGCTGATAATCGCCCACGTCGTGCTGCTGGTGGTGGCCTACGCCCAGGCCGCCCACGCCGGGCTACTGCACGAGGTGGGAGTGCTCGTGGGGACCTTCCCCTGGATGATCGAGGCGACGGCCGGTTTCGTCCTGATGATGGCCATCGCCACCGTGTCGGCCCGGGCCATCCGCAGCCGGGTGCGCCGGGAGCGCTGGTGGGCTTTCCACCTGGGCATGTACCTGGCTCTGGCACTGTCGTTCGCCCACGTCATCGCCCTCGGCCCCTCGTTCGTCGGGCACCCCGTGACCCGGCTGCTGTGGGGCCTTTTCTGGCTGCTGACCGCCGGGCTGGTGCTGGCCTATCGCTTCGGTCTGCCCATACTGCGCTCGCTGCGCCACCGCCTCGAGGTCGTGGAGGTCCGTCGAGAGAGCGCCGACGTGGTGTCGGTGATCTGCCGTGGCCGTCACCTTGACCGCTTGGCGGTCTCGGGTGGGCAGTTCTTCGAATGGCGTTTCCTTGCCAAGGGCATGTGGTGGCAGGCCCATCCCTTCACCTTGTCCGCCAAACCCGCTCCTCCCCATCTGCGGCTAACCGTAAAGGGCCTGGGAGACTTCTCCGCCGCCCTGGCCAGGTTGCGGCCCGGCACGAAAGTGGCGATCGAGGGCCCGTACGGCGTCTTCACGGCCCACGCCCGTACTCGCAAGAAGGCCCTTCTGATCGCCGGTGGTATCGGTGTGACCGCAGTGCGAGCCCTGCTCGAGGATCTGCCTGCGAGCTGCGAGCCCGTGGTGGTGCTCAGGGCGAGCAGTGAAGACGACCTGGTGCTGGCGGCCGAAGTGGCAGAGCTGGTGGCCAGGCGCCGGGGCCGGGTCCACGAGCTGGTCGGGTCACGCTCTTCTGTCAAGTTGGAGCAACTGCCCCAGATGGTCCCGGACTTCCGCAAGCGCGACATCTACGTTTCGGGCCCCGAGGGTTTCGTCTCAACCGTCTCACGCCTCGTGACGCGCATGGGAGCGCCCAGCTCCAGCGTCCACTACGAGGCTTACGAACTGCCGTGACAACGACTGAGAGAGGACTGCCTTCCATGGTGAAGACCACGACCGCGCCGCCCGGATGGGTGCAGCTGTGAACCGCGCCATCGCCGCCGTTGGTGCTACCGCCGCCGGTTTCGCGGCCGTAGTAGGCCTTCACACGGTCTCGTCCGGGTCGGCCAGGACCCTACTGAAGACTGCCGCCGCCTCAGGCAGTTCG
>JAKACE010000475.1 GCA_021821705.1 Actinomycetes bacterium
CACGGCGCAGATCGAGCAGCAACGATCCCGACCGCTCGGCGATGTCGACCGCCAGCTGCGCGTCGGCGGCCAGGTCGCCGGTAGGCCCATCTTCCCGACGACCGGCGGGCGACCCCTCCTGCACCCGATCGTCCCCGTCCCGCTCATCCTCCACCACGGTCGCCTTCCTCTCCGGTTCGTCCGCCGGCCGGCATGTGCCAAGGGATCACCGCATCGAACCGGGACCTGTGCCAACCGAGACCTGTGCCAACCGGGACGTGCGGCACGTGCTCACCCCGGCGCCGGGCGGCGCCGCAGGCGGGGGTCGACCAGGGCGGGTGGCGTCCATCCGGCGTCGCCAGGGGCGATGGTGTGACCAGGGGGCACGATGCGGTCCACGGCGTCGAGGACGTCATCGGACAGCACCACGTCGGCCGCCCCGAGCTGGCTGTCGAGGTGCTCGCGGGTGCGGGGGCCGATGATCGCCGCGGTGACCGCCGGGTGCCGGATGACGAAGGCCAGGGCGAGGTGGATGAGCGACAGCCCCGACTCCTCGGCCAGGGCGGCCAGGGCGTCGGCGGCCTGCAGCTTGGCCTGGTTGGCCGGGATGGTGAGGTCGTAGCGCTCGGGGATCCGCCGCGCCCGACGGCTGGTGAGGTCCTCTGCCCCCTGCCGCCACTTCCCCGACAGCCAGCCGCCGGCCAGCGGGCTCCAGGGGATCACGCCCATGCCGTGCTCCTGACAGGTGGGCAGGACCTCGGCCTCGACGCCGCGGACGAGCATCGAATAGGGCGGTTGCTCGCAGACGAAGCGCTCGAGGTGCCGGTGGCGCGCCGTCCATTGGGCGGCCACGATGCGCCCGGGCGGGAAGGTGGAGGTCCCGAGGTAGCGGACCTTCCCCTGGTGCACGAGGTCGGAGAGCGCGCCCAGGGTCTCCTCGATGTCGGTGCCGGGCTCCGGCCGGTGCACCTGGTAGAGGTCGATCCAGTCGGTGCCGAGCCGGCGCAGGCTGGCCTCGCAGGCCTGCATGATCCACCGACGCGAGTTGCCACGCTCGTTCGGCCCGGGGCCCATGGGCCCGTGGAACTTGGTGGCCAGGACCACCTGGTCACGCCGTCCGGACAGGGCCGTGCCGACGATCTCCTCCGACTCGCCGCCCGAGTAGACGTCGGCCGTGTCGATCATGGTGATGCCGGCGTCGAGAGCAGCGCGGATGATCGACACCGCGTCGTCGTGGTCGGGGTTGCCCCAGGCGCCGAACATCATGGCCCCGAGGCACAGCGAGCTGACCTGCAGGCCGGTGCGGCCGAGCGTTCGTGTCTCCACGGCTCATCCTCCTCTGGGAGGCGGCGCCGGCAGGGCAGGCGCCACCGCGTCCCTCCGGTGGGACGCGGTGCCGCCCGACGGGCGCGACCCCGCCCGGACCGTACCCGGCCAGGCCGGCGCCGGGCGAGCCGGGCCGGCTCCATCCGCACCTCCCCGGCCGGCACGGGCGGCCGGGGCGCCCGCACCCAGCCGATGCACCCGGGCTGCACCGAGCTCTCCACCGCCAGCCAGGAACAAGAGTTTTGAGTGATTGATGTAAATCGTCAAATCATCTATGATGGGTTGCCGACCTTACCCCGGAGGATTCCCATGGCCGACCCGGACACCCCCGAGGTCCGCTCCCCCGTGCCCGGCACCGACGCGCACGGCGACCCCGAGCACGGCACCGACGCGCACGGCACGCCCCAGAGCAGCAACCCGGCCAACGTGGTGTCGGCCCGCCGCATCTCCTTCGATGCCGCCCTGGCCGACCTCCCGCGCCACTTCGCCGCCGATGGGGACCTGGTCATGAGCCACGTCATGGCCACCTTGTCCGCCATGTTCCCCGACGGCGAGGACTTCTTCGTCAGGTCGGTGCGCCGCTACCGCGAGCGGGTCACCGACCCGGCACTCAAGCGCCAGGTGGCGGGGTTCATCGGACAGGAGGCGATGCACGGGCGTGAGCACCGTGCCCTGAACGCCCGCCTGGCCGAGCTCGGCTACCCGACGACCCGCTACGAGCGGTTCACGCGCTGGGGCCTGACGCTGCGCGAGCGGGTGGCGCCGCCCATGTCGAACCTGGCCGTGACCGCCGCCCTGGAGCATTTCACCGCCACGCTGGCCGAGCTCCTGCTCGGCAAGCAGTGGCAAGTCCGGTCAGGGTGGCTCATCGCAGGGCAAGTCGAGTGGCAGCACTGCCATGAAGACTGTTGACTTTGCGAACTACTCGGACAGTGGACTTCTCTTTGTCAGCATGCAGAACGGTATTATGAGCGCGGCGAAGACGCTGGGCGTGAATGTTCAGAACTATAACAACCAGGCCAGCGCGTCAACAACGCTCGAGAACGCGAAGATCATGGCTCAGGGAAATCCTAACCTGGTTCTCGAGTACGACCCGGTGGCGGATGTGGGCCCGAGGCTCGGCCAGACATTCGCGTCCGCTGGTATCAAGTGCATCGCCGTGAACATCCCCTTCTCCGGATGCCCATGGTTCAACCAGTCGGATTCAGCGCTCGCCAAGCAGATGGCCCAGCAGATGGCAAAGCTGATGAAGCAGCGTAACTGGACGGGCGGGAATACAACTGTCGTAATCATGGACCATCCGCAGGATGGCCCCTCTGTGAACACGTTTGTCTGGCAGTGCTATACCGACTTGGCCGCGCTGGTGCCGGGAATGAGCCGCGTTCCGCTGTCGAAGATTACGGCGAGCACAACCTCGATAGGCAGCACCGGGCTGCAGATCGACGGCGGCGACACAG
>JAKACE010000476.1 GCA_021821705.1 Actinomycetes bacterium
CCAAAACGTGAAGACCTCCTGCGAGCGGACGACGGGATTCGAACCCGCGACCCTCACCTTGGCAAGGTGATGCTCTACCAGCTGAGCCACGTCCGCGTTGCCCGCACATGCTAGCGCCTGGCGCCGAGCTTCTCCAGGCACTCGAAGGGCTCCCCCACCACGCCGGCGTTGACCAGGACCGCCACCTCCGTCCCGCGGGGGCACGAGCCGGCTCGGGCGTCGGCGCTCACCACCGCCACCACCTTGACCACCGCCTGCGAGCTGGAGCAGGCAACTGGCGTGGTCGAGTAGGACGGCGCCGACGCGCTCCCGCCGCCGCGAGCCAGGCACTTGCCCCGTAGGGCCATGGCAGCGGCTATGTCGGCCTGCGTGGCCCTGGCAGCGGGCTTAACGGCCTCGTAAACGGCGACTGCGAGGATTGCCAGGGCGATGAGGATGGGCACCAGCCTGTAGGGCGAACGCATGGGAGCCCGGGTGCTCATGGCATCGGTTGCCTGCTGGTCCCGGGCCCCGGGGCCGGCGCCACTGCGGGTACGGGCGACCGCCTTGCCACCCTGAGGGGCGGGCCCCGGCACCCCGGTGGTCGTTGGCGTCCTGGTCCCGCCGCCCGGGCCTGGTGGCCGGGCCGTCCCGCCCCGGTACAGCTCCTGCGCCCAGGGGCCCGGGACCGGGGGCGCGTCGGCTCCCTCATGCCAGGTGACCCAGCGCTTCAAGCCCTCGTTGTACCAGAGCGCGCGTCCCGAAGCCGAGCGCCGCCACCGCACGCCCCGGAAGACGAGCTCCTCGGTCTTGGCGGTCACTTGAGCAACCTCGACAGGCGCCGGTCGGCCAGCACCCGTCCCCCGGTCTGGCACTCGGGGCAGTACTGGAAGCTGCGGTTGGCCAGGTGTACTTCGCGCACGGTGGCACCACAGGCGGGGCACGGCTGCCCCGCCCGGCCGTGCACGTTGAGGCCGGCCCGCTTGGCGTCCTTCAGCTCCTTGGCGGCCTGTCCAAGGCTGCGCGCCACCGCCTCGCGCATGGTGCCCGTGAGCGCCCGGTACAGCCTCTCCAGCTCGTCAGCCGTGAGCTTGGAGGCGGTCTTGAACGGCGACAGCCGGGCTGCCCACAGGATCTCGTCGGAATAGGCGTTGCCGACGCCGGCCAGCACCGCCTGATCGGCCAGGACGGTCTTGAGCTGACCGTTGGCCCGGCCGAGCAGCTCAGCCAGGCCGGCCTGGTCGAATCCTTCGGCGAGCGGGTCGGGCCCCAGCCGGGCGATGCCTTCGACCTGCTCGAGGGTTTGCACCACCCAGATCGCCAGGCGCTTCTCCGTGCCCTGCTCCGTGAGGTCGAAGCCGGCGCCACCTGACAGGCCCACCCGCAGGGCCAGCGGGCCCCGTCCCGGCTTGGGTCGCCCGGGGGGAAGGGGGTCGCGCCAGTGCAGCCAGCCGGCTCGCGCCAGGTGCGTGACCAGCCAGAGCCCTTCGAGGTCGGCGCAAAGGTACTTGCCGATGCGCCGGGCCCCGGCGACCCGGCGCCCGGCCAACGACTCCAGCGGCGGGTCGTAGGTCTTGAGGGCGGACAGCGACGCCAGCTCCACCCGCTCGAGCGTCTGACCGGCTGCCCGCTCGCGCACGAACATGGCCAGGGCTTCGACCTCGGGCAGCTCCGGCACCGGCTACCGCCCGCTGTGGCCGAAGCCCCCGAAGCCCCGGTCGCTCCCGGCCAGCTCCTCGACGGCCACGAACTCGGCCTCCGCCACCGCCTTGATGACCAACTGCGCCACCCGGTCGCCGCGGCGCACCTCGTAGGCGCGCTCGGGATCGGTGTTGACCAGCAGCACCTTGACCTCGTCGCGGTAGCCGGAGTCGATCAGGCCGGGGGCGTTGAGCACGGTGACCCCGTGCCTGAGCGCCAGGCCGCTACGCGGCTGGACGAAGCCACCGTAACCGGGCGGCAGGGCGATGGCGATACCGGTGGGCACCAGGGCGCGCCCTCCGCCGGCACCGATGGTCACGTCGGTACGTGCCCGCAGGTCGGCACCGGCGTCGCCCACACGGGCATACCCGGGGAGGCCGAGCTCGGGGTCGAGCTGGCGCACCTCTACCGTCACACGCTGGCCGGGCTCCACTGGGCCCAGGCTAGTGCCCGGTCACGCCCGCCCAGTAGAGTCCGGTCGGTGCTCGTGTGGCTAGACCTCGAAATGACCGGCCTGGAGCCGTCGCGCGACCGTATCGTCGAGATCGCCACGCTCGTCACCGACGACGAGCTCGAGGTTGTCGCCGAGGGGCCTGACCTGGTGATCGCCACCCCACCCGAGGCCTTGGCCCAGATGGACGAGGTAGTGCGTCAGATGCACACTCGCAGCGGCCTTCTGAAGGCCGTCGCCGCCTCGGACGTGAGCCTGGAGACCGCCGCCGGCGAGACCCTGGCCTTCGTGCGCAAGCACGTCCCCGAGGCCCGCAAGGTGCCCCTTTGCGGCAACTCCATCGGCACCGACCGGCGGTTCCTCGCCGCTTACATGCCGGACCTCGACAACTACCTGCACTACCGCAACGTCGACGTGTCGACCATCAAGGAGCTGGCCCGGCGCTGGTACCCCGAGTCCTTCGCTGCCGCCCCCCGCAAGCACGGAGCCCACCGGGCGCTGGACGACATCAGGGAGAGCATCGCCGAGCTGCGGTTCTGGCGCTCGGCAATTTTCAGGGAAAGATCTTTGCCCTAAACGCGGGTGCGTGGCACCATGGGTTCGTACCGGTCGCGACAACGACCGGA